>CAZMFE010000024.1:0-12637 GCA_964565495.1 uncultured bacterium | reverse complement strand
GTATAACCCCAAGGATTTGGACTTGGAATTTGTGGACCTGAATTATTTAGAAGGCGTTGTGATGGACGGCACGGTTGAGAAAGTCCAAGACACCTTAACTTTTCGGGGGCAGCTCAGAAGCCGGGTGGAACACACGTGTGCGCGTTGCTTGAAGCCGGTTGAAGAAAATGTGGATCATCCCTTTGAGGTAGTTTACGATATTCGAGGAAAGGAGGAAGTGGATACCCTTGAAGACATTCGTGAGATGTTAATTCTCGATCATCCCATCCGATTTCTTTGTCGTGAAGAATGTCCCGGTCTTTGTCCAGGCTGTGGAGCAGACCTGAACCAGGGTTCCTGTCGCTGTCCTCATTAATTCACCCTTCATTCTATGGCCAACCCGAAACGTCGACATTCAAACACGCGAACCCGCCTCCGTCGGGCGAATGATTTTTTAAAACCTGCTTCCCTAACCACCTGCCCCCATTGTAAAACGCCTATCCTTCCTCACCGGGTCTGTCCTTCCTGCGGCTATTATCGGGGCCGACAGGTCATTTCGGTGGAGACAAAGGAGAAGACCAAGAAATGATCCGAGTCGCCGTGGATGGGATGGGGGGAGACTATGCCCCCCGCGTGGTGGTGGACGGCGCTGTTCTGGCGGCCAATGACTTCTCCGACTTGGAGATCATCCTTGTGGGACAGCCTGACGCTCTGAAAAGAGAGCTGAATCGACACAAGGTGATCGGCGGAAAGATTCTGATCGAACCTGCCTCCGAAGTCATTGGGATGGGGGACTCACCGGTTCAGGCCATCAGAAAGAAAAAAGATTCCTCTATGTTGGTTTCCGTCGCCCTTTTGAAACAAGCGAAAGCGGATGCCTTTGTGACGGCCGGAAATACGGGAGCCGCAGTGGCCGCAGCGACCTTAAACCTGGGCCTCCTTCCGGGGATCCGACGAGCCGGGATTGCGATTAGCACCCCCACCCTTCACGGGATCTCTATTGCGATCGATGTGGGAGCTAACATCAACCCCAGTCCTGAAGAATTGTATCAGTACGCCGTCATGGCTGATATTTATGCCCGGTCCATTTATAACAAAAAGAATCCTTCCATTGGTCTCTTGAATATCGGAGAGGAAGAATCGAAAGGGACGGAGGTTCTGAAGGGGGCTTATAAGATGCTCAGGGAATCGTCCTTGAATTTTGTGGGGAATATTGAGGGACGAGATTTTTTTACGGGCAAGGTGGATTGTATTATTTGTGATGGTTTTGTCGGAAATGTCGTCCTCAAAATGTGCGAAAGCATGTTAGAAACGGCGCTCACTTTGCTCTCCCGTGAGTTAAAGAAAAATCCTATTGCCATCTTTGGTGCTTGGCTTTGCCATCCCGCCCTCAATGCGATTCGTAAAGAGACCAATTATGAAGAAGCGGGAGGAGCTCCGCTTTTGGGGGTGAACGGGCGGGTGATTATCAGCCACGGGATCTCCTCCGCCCGGGCAATCCGCAATGCGATTCGAGTGGCGGGAGAAACGGTCGTGAAGCGCGTCAACGAGCGTATTGTGGAAGAGATCTCCAACGGAGCGGCCCGGGTGTAGGCTCCCGATAAAATAATGAGCATCCGACAAGCCGGCATCGTGGGGCTGGGGATTTATTTGCCGGAACGGGTCCTTACGAATTCCGACCTTGAGAAAATGGTGGACACGACCGACGAGTGGATCCGGAGCCGGACCGGCGTTCGAGAAAGACGGATTGCCAGTAAGGGAGAAAGCGCCAGTGACCTCGGAACGCGTGCCGCCTTGGCCGCCCTCCAGGATGCGAAAATTTCCCCCCGAGAGATTGAGCTTATTATTGTGGCTACGATCACGCCAGACAGTTTCTTCCCATCAACCGCTTGTGTCATCCAAGATCGGATCGGAGCCTCCTGCGGGGCTTTCGATCTGGCAGCTGCTTGTTCAGGCTTTCCGTATGCATTGGCGGTGGCTGAGGCCTTTGTTCGGAGCGGGACGTACCGAAATGTCCTCGTTATCGGTGCCGAGGTTCTCTCAAGCTTCATTGATTGGAAAGACCGCTCGACCTGCGTTCTATTCGGAGACGGGGCGGGTGCCGCCGTCGTTTCTGAGGTGAAAGACGGTCACGGGATCAAAGCGGTCTATCTTGGAGCTGACGGGGCCCAAGGAGACCTTCTGAAGATTCCGGGAGGAGGATCGAGAATTCCCCCTTCCGAAGAGACGGTAAGGGCCGGCCTTCACTATCTCAAAATGCAGGGTTCCGAGGTTTTCAAGCTCGCCGTCCGGCGAATGGAGGAAGCCATGGCCGAGATTTTGAAAAGGGGGGGCCTTAAGCCTGAAGAAATCGACTGCGTGATTCCCCATCAAGCCAACCTCAGAATCCTTCAGGCGGTAGCCGAGAGAGTCGGCGTTCCTCTTGAGAAGATCTTTGTCAATGTCGAGAAATACGGAAACATGTCGAGCGCCTCCACCGTGGTGGCCCTCTATGAAGCCGTAAAAGAGGGGCGGATCAAAAAGGGTTCCAACGTGGTTTTGGTGGCCTTCGGCGGAGGATTGACCTGGGCCTCCTGTTTAATTAAATGGTAGGGTGGGGAGCACAAAAAATCGGTCTCTTCTTTCCCGGCCAGGGCGCCCAATTCGTGGGGATGGGGAAGGAATGGGCTGGAGCCTCCAGAAAAGCTAAAGGAATTTATGACGCAGCCGATCAGATCCTCGGTTTCTCCCTCAGCCAATTCTGTTTCGACGGTCCTGAAGAGACGCTGACCCGCACCCTCTATGCTCAACCAGCCATTTTCGTCACGAGTCTGGCGTTATTTTCCGTTCTCGAAGAGAAGCTGGCTGGATTTCGTCCTGATTTTGCAGCGGGACTGAGTTTGGGGGAGTTTTCTGCCCTGGTTGCAGCAGGGTCGCTATCCTTTGCGGAAGGACTCAGGCTTGTTCAGGGGCGGGCCCAGTCGATGGAAAAGGCGGCGGAAGAAAATCGTGGAACGATGATTTCGATTCTGGGTTTGAGTGAAAAGGAATGTCTTGCTGTCGCCAAAGAGAGCGGAGTCGAGTTGGCTAATCTTAATGCTCCGGATCAGTTCGTCCTTTCGGGAAGGGACGAGGCGGCGGCAAAAGCATTGGAATTGGCGGAGGGAATGGGAGCCAAGCGGGTCATCCGTTTGAAGGTGAACGGAGCTTTTCATTCCTCTCTCATGGTGCCGGCAAAAGAGCGTTTCCATGAGGCCTTGAGGAAGGTGGCGATCCTTCACCCAACGTGTCTTTTCATTGCCAACGCGTCGGGTCAAAGAGAATCGGATCCGGAAAGAATCCGTTTCCTCTTGGCGGAGCAACTGACGAGTCCAGTTCGCTGGATTGAAACGGTGGAACGGGCTCGGGATCAAGGCATTCGACGATTCATTGAATTGGGCCCCGGCCGAATTTTGAAGGGTCTCGCCAAACGAATCGATCCTTCTCTGGAAGTATTTTCCTTTGAGAAACTCGTAGACCTCGAGGTTATAGAAACGGTTCTGGAGAAAGCACCGGCCAGAAAACAAAAATCATGCTAGAGGGAAAAGTAGCCATCGTCACAGGAGCGAGTCGAGGAATCGGAAGGGCGATTGCCATTGAGTTTGCCAAGAAGGGGGCTAAGGTAATGCTCTGTGCCACTTCCATGAATCTTCTTGAGGAAGTCCAGAAAGAGATTGAGGCGATTCGGCCGGGAAGTGCCATCTTAATGCAACTCAATGTCACCAATGGAGATGAGGTAAACGCAGTGGTCAAAAAAACCCTTGACTCCCAGGGGAGGGTAGATATACTTGTGAACAACGCCGGCACGACGCGCGATAATTTGCTTGCGCTCATGACCGAAAAAGAGTGGGACGAAGTTCTTTCAACAAATCTTAAAAGCGTCTTTTTAATGACCAAGGCCTGCGCGCGGCCGATGGTGAAACAGCGTTCGGGCGTGATCATTAACGTTGCCTCGGTCATTGGGATCACGGGCAATGCCGGCCAGGCGAATTACGCGGCGTCCAAGGCCGGCATTATTGCGTTGACCAAGAGTGCGGCTAAAGAGCTCGCCAAACGCAATATTCGGGTGAATGCCATCGCACCAGGGTTTATACGAACTCGAATGACAGAGGCGCTTTCACCCGAGGTTCAGAACCAAATTCTCGAGCAGATTCCGCTCGGTCGCTACGGAGAACCCGAAGAGGTCGCTGAGGTCGCAGCCTTTCTTGCTTCCGAGGGGGCCCGTTACGTGACAGGGCAGGTGGTCGTGGTGGATGGCGGACTGGTAACCTAAATCGTAGAGGAAGGGGCGAACATGGAGAAGGAGGGACGCATGGCAGTTCAGGAGAAAATTACCGAGATCATTGTGGAACAGTTAGGAGTCAAACCCGAAGAGGTGACTCCTGAAGCATCCTTTGTGGATGATCTGGGTGCCGATTCGTTGGACACGGTTGAACTCGTGATGGCCTTGGAGGAAGAATTCGGAATCGAAATCCCCGATGAGGATGCCGAAAAGATCCAGACGGTGGGGGATGCGGTTAAATATATCGAAGAGAAGGCCAAACCGAAATAACCCTTCCGTTTTCCCTTCCTCAGCTTTTTGATAATGAAAAGACGTGTGGTGGTCACAGGGGTGGGAATGATTACCCCTGTAGGAAATACCGCCCAAGAAACCTGGCAGGCCATCCTCCGGGGGAAAAGTGGAACCGGCCCCCTCACCCAAATCGATCCTGAGAAGTTTCATTCTAAAGTCGCAGCCGAAGTAAAAAACTTCGACTCCGCGTCTTATTTCTCTCCCAAAGAGCTCAAAAAAAGTGATCGCTTTTCTCAGTTTGCGGTGGCCACCGCTCAGATGGCTTTGGAAAATGCCAGGATCGAGCCCGCAAAAGAAGACCCCTACCGTATCGGCGTCCTGGTGGGATCGGGGATCGGCGGCCTGCGGACCATCGAGGAGCAGCATCGCATTTTCCTTGAGAAGGGGCCCAGCCGAATTTCCCCCTTCCTCATTCCCATGCTGATCGTCAACATGGCCCCGGGGCAAATTTCCATCCGCTTTAAGCTTCGGGGACCCAATAACTGTGTGGCCACAGCCTGCGCCACCGGGTCCAATGCGATTGGGGATGCGTCCAAAATTATTGCGCGCGACGAAGCGGATGTGATGTTGGCCGGAGGGACCGAGTCCTGCATCACCGCCCTCGGCTTTGGGGGATTTGATGCGATGAAGGCGCTCAGCACGCATAATGAGGAACCCGCGTCCGCTTCTCGCCCTTTCGACCGGACTCGAGACGGGTTTGTGATGGGAGAGGGATGCGGGATTTTGGTCCTTGAGGAATTAGAACATGCGAAGAAAAGGGGAGCGAAAATCTACTGCGAAATGGCAGGTTACGGGATGACCTCTGACGCCACCCACATCACAGCTCCGGATCCGAAAGGGGAAGGAGCGGCACGTTGTATGGTCAATGCCTTGACGGATGCCGGCATGAAGCCCGAAGAGGTTACTTACATTAATGCCCATGGAACCTCGACCCCTTTGAATGATAAAGTGGAGACCATCGCCATTAAAAAGGCCTTGGGGCCGGAGGTGGCCAAAAGGGTGATGGTG
The DNA here is from genome assembly GCA_964565495.1 of uncultured bacterium. Lineage (GTDB taxonomy): Bacteria > Omnitrophota > Omnitrophia > Omnitrophales > JACQLI01 > CAZMFE01. Next base: position 7,059 of record CAZMFE010000024.1, on the reverse strand, counting down.
AGTTCCACCAAATCCCACATCGGACATCTTCTAGGTGCGGCCGGTGGTGTCGAGGCGATTTTCTGCGTCCTGGCAATTTCCGAGGGTATCGTTCCTCCAACGATTAATTATCGCCATCCGGATCCTGAGTGCGACCTTGATTATGTCCCGAATGAGGCGCGGCGAACTCGAGTCAAAGTAGCCCTCTCAAACTCGCTTGGTTTTGGCGGTCATAATGCTTGCATTATTATGAAGGAATTTCACCAGTAAAACCTTTAAAACCTTCTTCTTCGCTGGTAGTTTTCCTAAACTTCCTATTCTTTTCAGCCGATATTTTCATAACCCCATGAAAGTCAAGAAAATTGAGCTCGTTGGATTTAAATCGTTTGCGGATCGAACCGAGGTCCATCTCGGCCAGGGTGTGACGTGTGTGGTCGGACCTAACGGGTGCGGGAAAAGCAATATTTCAGACGCCATCCGTTGGGTTTTCGGAGAACGGAGTGCGAAACTCCTTCGAGGAACCCGCATGGAAGATGTGATCTTTAACGGAACGGAATTTCGTAAGCTGATGGGGTTTGCGGAGGTCTCGCTGGTGATCGACAACGAAGACGAGAAGCTCCCTCTTCAATACGCAGAGGTGGTCTTGACGCGGCGCCTCTACCGGTCGGGGCAAAGCGAATACTTCTTAAACCGGACCCCCTGCCGTTTGAGGGACATCTTGGACTTAATCTTGGATACCGGGATGGGGTCGAATTCCTATTGTATGATCGAGCAGGGACGAGTTGACTCGGTGATCAACGCCGACCCTCAGGAGCGCCGATTCCTCATTGAAGAGGCGGCGGGGATTTCGAAATACAAAGTCAAGAGAGAGGAAGCGTTGCGGAAATTGGAGCGGACCGAACAAAATCTTCTTCGAATCCGTGACATTGTCAGTGAGGTCCAAAGAAACATTCAGTACGCGGAGAAACAGGCCCGACGGGCCGAACGCTATAAAGTTCAGTTTGAATCCCTGAAGAAGCTCGAAATCACCCAAGCCTTTCTCGACCTTTCGGAACTGGCAGGTCAAAAGAGAGTCGAAGAAATAAAGAAAGAAGAGCTTGCGCGCTCGCTGGCGAAGCTGGAGGCGGAGCTTCGAGAAATTTCGATCCGAGAAGAGGATGGAAAACGGTCCCTCGAGGAGATCCTGGAGAATGAGACGGGTCAAGCGAGCCAGTCTTTTGAACTTCGCTCAGAACTCCATTCGGTCCAGCAGAAACGAGAATTCAATGAAGAGCGTCTACGCACTTCTCGCGATCGACAGTTTGAGATCGAGAAGGAACAGGAGCTCTTAAAGGGTCAGGGGGTCGAGCTGGAAAGGGGGCTTGAGGCGAAATTTGGAGAACGTCGGGGGTCTGAGGAAGAACGCCGAACGGTCACAGAAGCCCTTCAAAAAGAAGAGGAGCGGTTCGAGACGACAGAGAAGGAAGTGGTAGAAAGAAAGACAGAGCAGGAGGATCTCAAAACAGCTCTTTTTGAAACAGCCTCTCAACTCACGCAGGTCACAAACGAAGCCAATCGCCTCAAGGCGTTCCTGGAAACGACGGAACAACAGCACTGGAAGGGGGGCGAGACGCGAGCGAGGCTTTTGACCGAGAAAGAGGCCCTCGAAACGAAGCACCTGTCTTACCAGGGGGAGAGGGATGGAATCCGCCCGGATTTATCCCAAATCAGGAATGAAATTGAATCGGTCGGGAAGGAAGCCACGGAGAAACGTTTAAAGTTACAGGAGTTTCTTTCTCGAATGAAACTTTTGGAGGAACTTGAAGAAACTCGGGAGGAGACCGAGCGCAAGCTTTTGGCCTCCTTTCGTGGGACCCGTCTCCAGGGGAGGCTCGTCCAAAGCCTTCGAGAAGTCCTCCAAATCAAGGTCGGCTACGAGGCGGCCGTCGAAGCCGTCTTGGGAGCTTTTGCCCAGGGGGTCGTCGCTGAGGATGTCGACACGGCGAGAGGGCTCCTTCAGGAAATGGCCGCGGCTCACCTCGGCCCTTGCGGCATCTTGATTCGAAGTCTCGTCAAGCCCAACGGGAGGCAGGTTAGGAAACCGGCCGTTTCACACCCCCAGGTTCAACATGCCATTCGAGAAGTGGTCTGCGTCCAGGGAGGGTTAGAGCCTCTTTTTGAGCCCCTTTTCGAAAACGTTTTCGTCGTCGAAGATTTCTCTCCTGAAAATCTGGGAGAACTCCTTCCCCTGAGCCAGGAGGCAAAACTTGTCACCAAACAGGGAATTCTGCTGGGTCCCGAAGCTCGGATCTTCTTTCGAAACGGCAGGCTCTCTTCCGACCAGGGACCGTTCCAACGCCAAGCCGAAATTCATCACCTGAGAAATCTTTGTCAGGCTTTAGAGTTCGATTTAGAAAATCTAAGACAGAAGAAAGGCGAGTTAGAGGAGAGATTCCTGCATCGGGAAAGAGAAGAGAAGCTGACGGATGAGAAGAAACGCGAAGTCCTCCATATCGCAGAGGAAATCCGTGTGCTGGAAGCGGAGGCCCAAGACACCGCGAAGGAGGCCTCCCGGATCGCCCACCAGCTTGAGGAGCTTGAGGCAAAGGCTCGTGACTTCGAAGAAAGGGAAAAAGACCTCCTCGTTCGACAAAGAGAAATCGACGCCCAAGTAGCCGAATTGCAAAGAAAACGGGAAGGACAGATCCAAATCTTGACACGACTCAAGACCCTCCTCGAGAGCTACGACGAACGTGTTCGAGTCGGGGGGGAGAACGACGCCCTCTTGAGGGCTCAGATTGAGAAAGTGAGGACACGACAGGGTCGGTTAGAGGAAGAGCACCAGGAACTCAGCCGCAGGATCCATGAGGTGATGGCAGAACAGAAAGCCCTCCTGCTTCAACAAGAGACGGTGGATCAAGAACAGAAGGAAGCTGAGAGGGTTCTCAACGAAACTCGCGGGCGGAAGGCCTTTCAAGAGGAGAAATACCGGGACCTTTTGAAGCAGTTGAGCCAGAGGGAGAATCAAGCCAAGGAAGTTCGGGAGGGTCTTCACGGTGGAGAACTCAAGCTCATGGAGCTTTCCTACCGTGAAAAAAACATTACGGAACGGCTTGAGCAAAGTTATCACCTTGACTTCAATGAACTCCGCGGGGAAGACTTCCTTAACAAAGGGGGGGACAGGGCTGCGCTTGAAGAGGAGATCCGTTCCCTCAGAGAAAGGGTGGAATCTTTTGGCCCGGTGAATCTTTTGGCGGTGGAAGAGTATGAAGAATTGAAGCAGCGTTACGATTTTCTCGCCGGCCAAGAGAAGGATCTTGGCGAGGCTCGGGAATCCCTTCTTGAGGCGATCCGAAAAATCAATCGTACGACAAAAACTCTTTTTGCCGAAACCTTCGCTCAAGCCCAGGTCTCCTTCCAGGAATACTACCGAATCCTTTTCGGCGGAGGTCATGCGGAACTCTTGCTTCTAGAACCCGGACCGGGCGAGGAGTCTCAAGAGGCGGGGGTCGATATTATGGTGCGTCCTCCGGGCAAAAAACTTCAGCATATTTCCCTTCTTTCCGGGGGTGAAAAAGCTTTAACGGCGATGGCACTCCTCTTTGCCCTCTTTCGGATCAAGCCGTCCCCTCTCGCCGTCCTGGACGAGGTCGATGCCCCTCTCGATGAAGCGAATATCGACCGTTTTCTCAACGTCCTACGGACCTTCCGCGATTCCACCCAATTTTTGATCATCACCCATAACCGAAAGACAATTGCAATGGGGGACTTTCTCTATGGGGTGACAATGGAGGAATCGGGAGTCTCTAAGATCGTCTCCGTGAAGGTCTCCCCGGCCGAGGAAAAGGTGGCGGCCGTCTAATTTTCTGGTGCCCAATCTTATCACGCTCATCCGCATCCTAGTCGTTCCTTTCTTCTTTTCAACCCTTCTTTATTACCGGCCGGAAAGGGATTACCTTCGGTTTTGGGCCTTCGGGCTTTTTCTCACCGCAAGTATTACCGATGCGATTGACGGGCTTGTCGCCCGTCTCGGAAAGAAAATAACTGAACTGGGCCGCTTTTTGGACCCTCTGGCGGATAAACTCCTCGTCCTCAGCGGTTACCTCGGACTCCTCTTGGGAAAAGATTTCCCACTTCTCCCTCCCTTGTGGATTATAGTCGCGATTGTGTTTCGGGATGTGGTGATCTTGGGCGGCCTGACCGTTTTCTTCGTCTCGGGGGGACCGATCCAGGTCCGGCCAAACCTGCTCGGGAAAACAACGACAGCGCTTCAGATGGCGACTCTGCTTTCCATTTTGCTTCTTCTTCCCCTGAGCCCTTGGCTTTGGAACCTAACAGCAATTTTGACAATCACCTCCGGCCTCACTTACGTTGCTCGAGAGATGAAAAGGATCCGTCACTAGAAGTGGAGTTTTCACTCGGTGTGGCATTGAGTTATTTGGTAGGGTCGATCCCAACGGCCTATCTCGTTGGAAAAATAGTGGGCGGGATTGACATTCGTACCGAGGGGAGTGGGAATGTGGGGGCGACGAATGTCTTTCGAGTCATGGGGAAGAAATGGGGAATCGGGGTGTTGCTTTTCGACATGCTCAAAGGCTACCTTGCCGTCTCGGGACTCCCTCTCCTTTTTTCTTCTGCCGTCCTCGATTTCTTTCTGACCCGATTGGTTTTTGGGCTGGCGGCGATTAGCGGACACACCTGGCCCTTGTGGCTCGGTTTCCGGGGGGGCAAAGGGGTGGCCACCTCTTTGGGGGTTATTCTTGCCTTGGCCCCCGAGGCGGCCGGAGCTTCCCTCCTCATATGGCTTCTGGTTTTCCTCTGGAGACGATACGTTTCACTTGCGTCTCTGGCCATGGCCGCGAGCTTTCCTTTATGGGTGCTTGCCTTTTATCGCGAAACGGATTTCATCTGGATCTTATTCCCGTTCGGCTTAGGCTTGAGCGGATTTGTTTTTTATACCCATCGGGAAAACCTCCGAAGGCTTCGAGAGGGAAAAGAGAAGCCTCTTCTTTGATTCACTAATATAAAAATAAATATTGACATATTTTAAAACCTGTGATACGCTTCTTCTCGCGAGAAATCTGGCTTGTCTCCTCCTGGAATTCAAAGGAGGAACAAAATGGAAAAAGTCAGCGTCATCCACACCTTTCAGACCCGGCCGGAGGAAGAGGTAAGATTTACCGTCAAGGAGTATAAGGACCGGCAATACCTGGACCTTCGTCTCTGGTTCCAATCTTCCAATGACGGTCGGTACTATCCGACGAAGAAAGGTCTCACCCTCAGTCTGGACTACCTGGGCGAGCTCAAAAAGGGGCTCGAACGGGCGGAGAAGGGAGCTCTGGAATTGGCTAGACAGGGAACCCTTAACCCAGTAAAATAAAACAACTTACAAAACGCAAGGAATCAAGCTATGGTTGAGAAAAAGAAAACATCCAAAGAGAAACAAGAAGAGGCAACTTCCCTTTCTATGGAAAAGCAGAAAGCGCTGGAACTGGCCCTGTTACAAATCGAAAAGCAATTCGGCCGAGGCGCGATCATGAAGCTCGGTGAAGGGCATCGAGAAAATGTCGGCTCCATTCCCACAGGGGCACTTTCGCTCGACTTAGCGACTGGAATTAGCGGAGTTCCCCGGGGCCGGGTGGTGGAAATCTTCGGCCCGGAATCGAGCGGGAAAACGACATTGAGCTTGAGCATTATCGCGCAGGCTCAGCAGCGGGGGGGCGTCGCCGCCTTTATCGACGCCGAACACGCGATGGATCCCGCCTATGCCGAGAAGATTGGGGTCAAATTAGAGGACCTCCTGGTCTCGCAGCCCGATTCGGGAGAGCAGGCCTTACAGATTGCCGAAATGCTCATTCGCTCCAATGCGGTCGATCTGATTGTGGTCGACTCGGTAGCCGCCCTCGCTCCGCAGGCTGAGATTGAAGGAGAGATGGGGGATTCGCATATGGGACTTCAGGCCCGTCTCATGTCCCAGGCCCTCAGAAAATTGACAGGGATCATCAGTAAGTCAAAGACCTGTCTCATTTTCATCAACCAGATCCGCGAAAAGATCGGTGTGATGTTTGGAAATCCGGAGACGACACCGGGCGGAAAGGCTCTTAAATTTTACGCCTCGATGCGGCTGGATATCCGTCGGATCGCTTCCTTGAAAAAGGGCGAAGAAGTCGTCGGAAATCGAGTCCGAGTCAAGATCGTGAAGAACAAGGTTGCCCCGCCTTTCAAACAGGCGGAGTTTGATCTCCTTTTCGATGAGGGGATCTCGCGCTCTTCGAATCTGATCGATCTCGGGCTCGAGGCCCAGGTCTTGCAGAAATCAGGATCTTGGCTCCTTTATCAGGAGACAAAACTCGGACAAGGGAAGGATCAGGCCCGGCTTTTCCTCAAAGAAAATCCAAAGCTCCTTGAGGAAATCGAGGAAAAGGTTCGAGGTAAGCTTTCCACGACTCCGGTCGCCGGGGAAGTGGTTTTGCAATAGGTCGCTTTAGCGAGCAGACGATATCGTTGATAGAACAGAGGGGGGCGACCCTTCGGGGTCGCCCCTCCCTTTTCGATTATGAGCGAGCAGGAAAAGCAAGCCCTTGTGACTTCCCTTCGGCTTTTAGCGGCCACGCCGAAGAGTCGGAAAGGCCTCGCCCAAAAGCTCCAGGAAAAAGGTTTCTCGGGGGACATCGTCGAGGGAACCCTGAACCGCTTAGAGAAACAGGGGCTTTTGAACGATCGGTCACTGGCCCAGTCGCTTCTTCAGTCCTATATCTACCACCGTCCTTCGGGCCGAAGGCGAATCGCTTTTGAAATGAGGAAACGGGGAATTAAAGACGCCGTCGTCAAAGAACTTCTAGAAAAGTACACCCCGGAAGAAGAAAAGGAGAGGGCCTTGGAATTGGCGCGCGCCAGACAGCTCCGTTGGAAAAGATTGGATGAGGCGAAACGGCGTAAGAAAATCTACGACTTTCTTGTGAGAAGGGGCTTTGATTTTGGCCTTTCTCGGGAAGTGGCAGGGGAAGTTGAGAAGGAACAAAGTTCGAATGAGTAAAATACAGGGCCTCCCACGAAGTTTGGGATTTTGGGATTCCGTCGCCCTCGTCATCGGAAGCGTTG
>CAZMFE010000023.1:8865-12681 GCA_964565495.1 uncultured bacterium | reverse complement strand
AACGGGTAGAGCGAAACCAAAGTGCCCCCTCTTCTTCAAAGATCAAATCTTTCTTTTTGAGGAGCTCGATCGCCTTTCCACCTTCTTTTCACTCCGGAGGGAGCGTTCGCTCAGGTACGAATCAAATTTAACGCGGATCGTTTTCAGATCCTCTCGGATGCCCTGAAGGATCTCCTCGATGGCAAAATCGCGGCATTCCCGCATCGCTTCGGCTCGCTCGCGCTTCTGAAGCGAATCTCCCTTTTTTTCACGAAGCCTTTCGGCGATCCCTTTGAGGTACTCTCCCCGATAACCTTCTTCCGGAATTGAAGCTTCGATACCGAAAAGCGACTGGTAGCGAACCCAGAGGCTTTCACCGAGAAGGTCGATCTGGCGACCCGTGTCATTAAGGTAATACTCCTGGGTGACCTTGAAACCGGTCGCTTCCAGGATGCGCGCCAGACTGTCGCCGACCACCGCCTGTCTTCCATGAGCAATCGTGAGGGGACCCGTGGGATTGGCGCTGACATATTCGATCAATACCTTTTTCCCCCGCCCCAAATCGCTCTTCCCGTAATCCTTATCCTTTCGGTGAATCTCAATCAGGATTTCCGCCAGACGCGAAGAGGGGACAAAAAAGTTGATGTAGCCCCCTCCGGCCATCTCCCAGCGCTCCACAATTTTTTCTCTGTCTTTGCGTTGTTGGAATTTTTTCTCGAGGAGGAAAAGAAGGTCATCCGCAATGCGGGCGGGGCTCGCTTTGGCGAGTTTGGCAAGACGGAAGGCCACCGGGGTCGCCCAGTCGCCGTGACCGGGACCACGAGTGAGATCCAGTTCCACCTGGAAGCCGGCCGGGAGGGAAAAACCCTTCTCTTGGGCATACTCCCTCAAGATCTCTTGAAGGACTTCTTTGAGGGTGGTTTTAATCAAGCTGAGCTAGAGGTTGGATGCGGGGGGCGTTTCCCCATAAGCGTTCCAGGCCGTAGAATTCGCGGAGGTCCCGATGGAAGACATGAGCAATGATCGAACCGTAGTCCAAGAGGGCCCAACGGCCTTCCCGGATCCCCTCCCCATGCCAAAGCGGGACCTTCCCTTTTTCCAATTCGTCCCGAATACTCTCTGCGATGGCCCGAACATGCCGGTCTGAGTTTCCGTGGGTAATGAGGAAGTAGTGGGCAACCGAGGTCAGTCTTGAAATGTCAAGGATAATGGAGCCAACCGCTTGCTTGGCGTCAGCGGCTCGCCACGCTAACAGGGCAATTCGTTTGGGCTGCAAAGAAAACTACACAGAAAGCACTACTTGCCGAGAATCCGGCACAGATTCGTACCGCAGGCAGGGCATTTTCCTTTCATGGCCCGACGGCCATTCTTCAAGGTCTCCTCATGAGGACTTTGCATGTTCACTTTCTTTCGGCATTTTACGCAGTAGGCTTCCACATTGACCCCCTTTTCGTTTTTGGGTGCTTCGTGGGAATTATAGCACCCCCACTCACCCTGTCAAATTCACCTCTCCCCCAGCGAAATGCTTTGGCTTCTTGTATCGGCCCGGCTCGTTTCGATCTTGAGGAGGCGCTTTTTCCAGCGAACCCCTCGGGAAAAGCCCCCCACCCCCCCTTTTTGGGGAACAATCCGGTGACAAGGAACAATAAAGGGAAGCCGGTTGAGATGGAGAATCCGGCCCACCGCGCGCGCCCCCCTCGGCCTCCCCGCCTTCGCCGCCAAAAATTGGTAACTTTCAACCCTTCCCCAGGGAATCTTTCTGAGCTCCGTCAGAACACGGCGTTGGAATGTCCCGAGGCCGGTCCAATCGACAGGGTAACGGCGGAAATCGACCTTTCGACCCCTCAAATAAGAAGAGAGCTTCCGAGCCGCCTCCTCCAAAAGTGAGCGGACCCGACGCGGAATCCGCCTTTCTCCACTTCTCACGTCCCTTCGGGCCGGCCCCTTCGCTTCAAGCGAATAAAGACCCTTCGAGGTAGCCTTCAAATAGAAATGTCCAGAGGGAACCCGAAATTTGACTGAGTAGATTTTCATCAGGGTTTAAGGGATTCCCAAGTGAATCCGTGGGCACGGGCCACGGCCTCGTGCACCAAGCGGCCCTCCACCACGTGAACGCCGCTCCGAAGCTCGGGAAATTCCCGCAAGGCGCCTTTCCAGTCGCGGGCCAAAGGAGGAAGGTAAGGCAGCGTTACCTCTTCCAAGGCCTCCGAGGCCCCCCGGCCGCAAAGGGAAGGAATATTCGTCACCGCAAACCGCAGGTTACCCCAGGAATCAAGATAAAGCGGATTCTCGTAGGGGGTGGAATGAGTCTCGGGGAAATTCCCTCCTTGATCCACGGCGATATCCAGAATCAATTTCGGCCGTCCTCGAGATAAATCTCGAAGCACATCTTCAGAAATTACCCAGGGGGCCTTCTCCCCCGCCACATGGACACAACCGAGCCATACCTCGGCTTCTTTTAGCCTCTCTTCAAAACGATCCTCAAGGCCCCAGATCCTTAGCCGGGAACCGAAAGGCCTCAATTCCGCCGCAAGAAGCTCCCTGCGTTCTTTGCACTTTTCGATCAAATCCACTTCTCCCCCCATCTTGAGTAAAGTTTCTGCGGCTCGCCGGCCCGCCGTCCCTCCGCCGAAGACAACCGTTTTTCCAGGATTGAGGCGCTCCGGAATGTCTGGAAGAAAAGCGGCAAGCTCGCCAAGTTTCTCCAGCAAACGTGGAGGGTAGTGGATCCGCCTGCCTTCGACACGGAGGTGACGCCTGAAGAACCCGGCAAAGGAGGCCGCTAAAGCTCCCGCAATTGCGCTCATCGGCGCCAGTAAAATCGTCCGCCCTTCTTTCTCAACGGTTTCAAAACCGATGGCCGTCACCTTCTTCTCCAGCAAGACTTGAAGAAGCCCTCGATTTTCAGGCGAGGCAAGGTGAAGATAACAAAAGAGGACAAGACCCGGCCTCAGGAAGTCCCACTCTCGAGGCGAGGGCTCTTTGACCTTTTGAATCAAACCGGCCGCTTCATAAAGGTCACCCGTACGACGGACAATCTCAACTCCTGCCTCTTCGTAGGCGCCGTCTGAGAAACCCGAACCGAGCCCGGCACCTTTCTCCACCAAAACGCGAATCCCCGCTTTCTTAAGTTTGCCGACCCCGAACGGAGTGAGTCCGACTCGCCTTTCGGTGGGCTTGATCTCGCGGGGAATCCCAATCGTGACTGCCGGCTCACTCATCCAACGAAACGATTCGTGATCGGCATGCGGCGCCCGAACCAGGCCTTTTCGGTGACGCGGAGGATGGGGGGGGCTTGCCGGCGCTTGTACTCATTATGATCCAGCCGATGGATCACATCGACAATGACTTTCAAGGAAACCCTTCTCGGCCGAAGCGCCCGGAAAATCTCGTCTCGAGTCTGATTTTTCTCGATCGAGAGACGGAGGATCTCATCCAAAATTTCATAAGGCGGGAGCGTATCCTGATCGGTTTGATGGGGACGGAGTTCGGCGGAAGGGGGTTTCGTGAGAATCGCCTCGGGGATCACCTCCTGGGTCTCATTGCGAAACCGGGCGAGGCGGTAGACATCGGTTTTATAAACATCCCCCAAAACACAGAGCCCGCCTGCCATATCGCCGTAAAGGGTGCAATACCCCATCGCCAGCTCGGATTTATTGCCGGTGGAGAGCACGAGCCTTCCTTCCTGATTGGAGATATACATGAGTTCAAGGCCTCGCAACCGCGCCTGGAGATTTTCCATGGCGAGTGTGATTGGCCGACGGCCTCCAGAAAGTCGTTGGAACGATTCGTACTTCTCCTTGATGGACGAGACGCGAAACTCGATTCCGAGATTCT
>CAZMFE010000023.1:0-8855 GCA_964565495.1 uncultured bacterium | reverse complement strand
AGCGAGTTGGTCCGAATCCCGCCAGCTCCCCTCTGAAGAATACGGGCCGGGCATCGTGACTCCCAAGACCCGTTTCGAGCCCAAGGCGTCCGTCGCGATCGTGGCGGTCAACGCTGAATCAATGCCGCCGCTCAGCCCAATCACCACCCCTTCAAATCTATTTTTATTCACATAATCGCGCACCCCCAGGACAAGGGCTTCGTAGATTTCTGGGGGCGTCCCCGTCGTTTCTGGAAGAGGAAGGGAAACTCGATTTCTTTCCTTTGGATTCCAATCGACGATGAAGAGGCCCTCTTCAAACGCCGGCGCACGGAAGATCACCTGTCCCTTCTCATCCACCATGAGACTTCTCCCGTCAAAGACGAGATCGTCCTGACTCCCCACCTGATTCACGTAGACAATGGGGAATCCGTAGGCTCGGGTCTGCCGCTTTAAAAGTTCATCCCTCACGCGGGCCGCTTCTCGATGGTAAGGGGAGGCATTGATCGCAATGACAAGGCGGGCCCCCTTGCGAGAGAGAATCTGGAGAGGTTTTTTCTCGTAGCGATCGTCCCACAGGTCTTCACAGACCGCCGTGCCCACTTGAATCCCCTTCCAAGAAAGGGTCCGGTGGTCCTCGCCGGGTTGGAAGAAAATTTGTTCGAGGAAAACGTCGTAGGTGGGCAAAAGACTTTTGTATTGTCTCAGTCGAATCTGGCCGCCCGAAATCCACGCCAACGCGTTTCGACTCTTTCCGCTCTGCGGAGGCCCTTCATCGATAAAACCGACAACGACGGAGGCCTCGGTCCGACGGGTGGCCCTCGCGATCTCGTCGAGAGACTTCAGATTCTCGCGAATAAAACTCTTCTTAATCGCCAGGTCCCATACCGGGTAGCCGGAAATCGCCATCTCCGGAAAAATAACCAGGTCGCAGCCTTTCTCTTCTCCCTGCTGGAGGAAGTCAAGGATCTTCTTTAAGTTCCCGGCGAAATCCCCCACCGTCGGGTCCATTTGTCCCAAACCGATTCGAATTTGTTTCTCTTTCATACGAATTTTAATCTGTGGACCGGAGGCGATTTGAACGCCCGACCTCTTCCGTGCGAGGGAAGCGCTCTCCCAGCTGAGCTACCGGCCCAAGTAATAGCGAAGCCGCTCGAAAGCTTGGTCCTGGCCTAACTCATTAAAAATTTCGTGATAAAAACCACGGAAGACCTCTAATTTTTTCTCCGGCGCCTCGAGACGATCAAAGAATCGTTGGGTCGCTTCCGGAACCACCACGTAATCCTTCTCCGCCATCAGGATATAAACCGGAAAAGGGAATGAGGTCTTCCCTTTTTGAAAAATATGGACGTATCTTAGCATCTCGTAGGTCAATCGTGGAGTGATTCTCCGCTGAATCAAAGGATCCCTCCGATACCTTTCCACCTCTTCCCGATCGTGGGTCAAATAAGGAGGATACACTGGATTTTTTATGACGAACCGAGGTGCCAGCCGATTCAATACGGGAACGAGGGCCTTGAGTGCGGGTGCCATCGGGATTCCAAAGAGAGGTGAGGAAAGAATCAACTTCGAGACTGCTTGACTGTTTTCCCGGGCCCAGGCTGTGGCGATGAGCCCCCCCAAGGAATGACCCACCAAAGAGACAGGGGGTTGAATGGGATAACGACTTTTTAGAAAATCAAGAAAACTGGAAATGTCCTCCAGGTATTCCTCAAATCGGGAAATATAGACCGGCGCTCCGCTCGACCGGCCAGAGCCCCGCAGATCAAAAATGGCCATCGGACATCGGAGATCCTGGAGAAGGGTGAAAAACTTGAGGTAACGGCCGGAATGTTCACCGTGGCCGTGAATGAAAAGGATGAGATTCTTGCCGCCCGAACCGGGCTGGAAACGGTAAAAAAGCCTTTCACCGCCTCGCGTCCAACAAAGCCCCTCCTCAATGGCCATGAGGGAGGGGCTTGAGAGATTCCCCTTTCTCGTAGAGGGCCTCGAGGACCGAAGCGTATCGCTCCATGACCACCCGGCGTTTCACCTTCAAGGTCGGTGTCAGTTCGCCCGATTCCTGGGAAAGCTCCTTGGGGAGCAGATGAAAATATTTAATCTGTTCGTAAGAGGCGAAATCTTTCATCTTCGCCCGAAGTCTCTCGTCAATCATTTGAATCGCGGACCGATTCGCGAGGAGTTCCTCCCAAGAAAGAGCTTCCAACCCCTCCCCCTGGGCCCAATGTTCCAGCTCGGTCCGATTCGGCACAACCAACGCCACCAGGTAGGGCCTCCGGTCCCCCAGCACGACCACTTGACTGAAGAGAGGATCTCCTAAAATTTCATTCTCGATATTCTGCGGTGAGATGTTTTTTCCGCCCGATGTTTTAATGAGATCCTTTTTTCGAGCGGTAATGATGAGAAAGCCGTCAGCGTCGATCTGGCCGATATCGCCGGTATAAAACCAACCGTCTCGAATCGCCTCCCGAGTCGCTTCCTCGTTTCTAAAATATCCCTTCATCACATGAGGACCTCGAGTCAAAATTTCACCATCGGAGGCGATCTGGATTTCGACCCCCGCGAGAGGGAGCCCAACGGTTCCAAATTTGAAAGACTCCGGTCGGTTCACAGAGATGACCGGAGAGGTTTCGGTCAGGCCGTATCCTTCCAGGATGAGGACGCCGGCAGAATAAAAGAACTCGCCGAGCTCCTTGGCCAACGGAGCGCCCCCGGAAATAAAAAAACGGATTCGTCCCCCCAGTTTCTTTTTGAGTTTATTGAAGACAAGGAGTCGAGCCAGGAGCGAGCGCTGGCCCACCTTTAAGGCCCAGTAAAAAAGCTTCTGCTTGAGAGGAGGGGAGGCCTTGACTCGCTCCAGGATCCGCGCATGCATCTTTTCAAAGAGACGGGGAACCCCCGCCGCCACCGTGGGGCGAACGAGGAGCAGGTCTTCAGGCACGGTCTCGATACTTTCGGCATAGGCGATGGAGGCGCCCTGCTGGACCATGAAATAATATCCGGCCATCCGCTCGAACACATGACTGAGCGGAAGGAAAGACAAAGAGCGCTCTCCTTCGTTCAGGCATAACACCTGCGAGGCCGCTTCACAATTTGAAAGAAAATTCCCATGGGTCAGCATCACCCCCTTGGGGGGCCCGGTGGTTCCCGACGTGTAGATCAATGTGGCCAGATCCTCGCGGCTGACCTCGCGGCTCAGCTGCTCATAGAGGCTTCCGTTGTTCAAATGGGACCGCCGGCCGACTTCCAGGCAATCCCGAAAGCTCAAAAGTTTTGGGGAGGGGCTTTGCTCCAGGTCGAAACCGATCACGACTTTGAGCTTTCCTTGATCAAGGAGGGGACGGACTTTCTGGAGCTGTTCCGGAGTCGAAACAAAGAGAAGAGAAACTTCCGCATGTTCCAGGATGTAGTGACACTCTTTGACGGAACTGGTGGGATAAATCGGGACCGAGGCGGCGCCGAGGCTCAGGATTCCCAGATCGGCGAAGGCCCATTCCGGCCGATTCTCAGAGAGAATCGCGATCCGGTCGCCTTTTTTAACGCCCCACTGATAAAGGGCGAGGGCGACTTGCTGGACCCCGCTCTCAAATTCCTTCCAATCAATAAACTGGTAGCGTCCCCCTCGCTTGAACCACAGGGCAGGCTTCGAGGCCGACCTCCGTGCCCGCCAAAGAAACATTTCGACGAGACTGGAAAAGCGGTTCACGGGGTCTGGGTCATCCAAAGTTTTTCTTCCGTTTCTCTCCGCTGGGAGGAAGAGAACGCTCGGGAGGAGAACTGGAGCCTGGCCCGAGCCCCTCGAGAAAGGCCCGGTTCTGGCGAGTCTTTTCCCGAATCAGCAGAAGCTTTTGGCGCCTCACGGCTTCGTCGATCGAAGCCGCCTGTTGAACCTTCTGGGCCCGTTGGGCAATCTCTAAATTCCTCAAGATCTGCTGATGAATCCGGGCTTGTTCTGTAATCCGTTGGATCTCCAGGATCTGGTCGCGGTGCTGGGTCTCCAGAGCCCGATGAATCCGGAGGATGCCCTCCAGATCCCGCTGGATCGAAGCCGCGGCAGAATCCGAGGAAGTGCTGACGCTAGCGGCGGGAGACTCTTTGTCAGAATCGGATTTGGAAGAAGGGGAGGGGGACTCCGTCTTCGCCCCCTCTACCCTTTCTCCTCCGATGCCGAACGTCAACAAAAAAATAAAAAACGCAATCCGTCGTACCATCATCGATCTTGGAATTTCGGCTGCCGCTTTTCAAGAAACGCCCGAACGCCCTCCCGCATATCTTCTGTTTCCGCAATCTTTCCGAAGAATTTTGCTTCGAGCGCGAGTCCCTCTTCAAGAGATTTCCCAAGCCCTCCCTGAATCGCCTCTAAAGCATAGGCAATCGCGCAAGCCCCTTTGGCGGCGATCTTTTTCGCCAGGCCCAACGCCTGCCTGAGAAGCTCCCCGTCCGGAACGACCCGGTCGACCAGCCCAATCCGAAGGGCTTCCTGGGCGGTAATCATATCTCCGGTGAGGATGAGTTCCCGGGCTTTGCTCGGACCCGCGAGGCGAGAAAGCCGTTGGGTGCCGCCAAAACCGGGGATGATCCCGAGACTGATTTCCGGCTGGCCAAAGCGGGCCCGATCGGAAGCGATGCGGATGTGACAGGCCATCGCCAGTTCATTCCCTCCGCCGAGACAAATAGAATTGACGGCCGCGATCACCGGTTTTTTCATCTTCTCAATCTGACTGAGAATCGTCTGTCCTTTCCGAGCCAACGCCTCAGCCTCTTCGGGAGACCGGATCTGGGCCATCTCTTTCAAGTCCGCCCCGGCAACAAAGGTCTGATTTTTCCCCTCGCCGGTCAACACAATGGCTTTGACCTCCGAATTCTTAGCCAACTCCTCAAAAGTCTCGGCCAGCTCCCCCACCGTCTTGGAATTCAGGGCATTCACCGGAGGCCGATCAATCGTGATCAAGGCAACCCGCTCCTCAACCCTTACTCTGATGAATTCGCGTTCAGCCATAGGTATGAAACCCCTGTCCGCTCTTTTTTCCGAGTAATTTTGACCCGACCATCCGCCGAAGATTCGGCGCGGGATAAAAACGCTCTCCCTCTTTCTGATAAAGCTCTTCGAGACCACTGAGGATATGGTCTAAACCGATTTCGTCGGCGTAGCGCAGAAGTCCTCCTTTCGCTTGAGGAAATCCAATACCTGCCACCATCGCCAAATCAATATCATTGGCTGAGGCAATCCCTTCTTCCAGCGAGAGGGCCGCCTCGTTCACCATGGGATAAAGAAGTCGTTCCAGGCTCAAGGTGGTTTTTTTAGGCTTTTCTCGCTGGACCTCCTCAATCCACCCAGCAAGGAGATCTTTTTTCGCCGGATCGTAAACATAGAATCCGGCACCCGTCTTCCGGCCCAGGTAACCCGCTTGATAAAGTTTACCCCAAATCTCGGCCGGCTGCATCCGATTCCCATAGGCCTTCAAGAGGACCTGAACCACGTCGAAACAGATGTCGAGGCCCAGTTGGTCGACCAGGGTGAGGGGCCCCATCGGGAGACCGAAGTCCACGACGGCCCGATCGATTTCCTCACGAGCCGCCGCCTTCTCCTGGAGGGCAAACGCCGCCTCGTTGAGGTAGGGCATGAGGAGCCGGTTGACGAGAAACCCGGCGCATTCGTTAACTCTGACCGGAATTTTCCTGAGAGATTCAGTAAATAAGATGACGTCGTCGATCGTCTCTGGGCTGGTGGCCTTACTGGGAATCACCTCCACCAATTTCATCACGTGGGCCGGAAAGAAAAAATGCATCCCGATCACCTTTTCGGGCCGCCCGGTCGCCTCGCCCATCTCCGAGATGGACAAAGCGGAGGTGTTTGAGGCAAAGATCGTCCCCTCCCCGGCAAATTTCTCGAGGTCCCGGAAGACCTGTTTTTTGATTTCCATCTTCTCGGGAACCGCCTCAATCACGATATCCACGTCTCGGAAGGCTTCATAACCGGTCGTGGGGGTCACGAGGGCCAACTTCCCCTCCATCTCTCCCTGACTCATCTTCCCCTTGTCGACTCGACGCTGGTAAATCGAGCGGATCTTCTCCATCCCTTTCTTGACCAGCTCTTCATTCACATCTTTCAAGACCACCGGGAGCCCGGAATAGGTAATCACCTGAGCGATTTCAGCCCCCATGGTTCCCGCCCCCACCACGCCGGCTTTATAGATGTACATTATTTTCTTTCAATGACCATCGCCCCCCCCTGCCCACCTCCCACACACATTGTCGCAAGGCCGAGACTGAGTTGACGGCGTTTCATCTCATGAAGCAGGGTCACCGCGAGCCGGTTCCCGCTGGTTCCCACAGGATGGCCTAACGCTATCGCCCCTCCGTTGACATTCGTAATTTCACTATTCAGTTTGAGCATCCGTTCCACCGCGATCACTTGAGCGGAGAAGGCCTCATTCAGTTCAATCAACTGAATCTCTTTGAGACTGACTCCAGCCCTTTTTAAAGCAATGGGGACTGCGCAGGCCGGCCCGATCCCCATCCGCTCCGGTTCCACGCCGGCAAATCCCCACCCGCGAATCCAACCCATCGGTTCCAAGCCGAGAGATTTCGCCCGCGAGGCCTTCATGACAAAGAGGGTGCTCGCCCCGTCCGAAATGGGACAGGAGTTCCCTGCCGTCACGGTTCCATTTTCTTTAAAAATCGGGGGGTACTGAGAGAGGGTCTGCGGGTTGAGCGCCGGATTCGGGCCTTCGTCCTGGACAAAGGTTTCGGGGGGGAGTTCCCTGCCGTACAAACTCTTGGGGATCATGACCTTCACAATCTCATCACGGAATTTTCCCTCCCGTGTCGCCCGGAAGGCCCGTTGATGCGAAAGGGCCGCGAATTCGTCCTGTTCTTTCCTTGAGATCTTAAATTCTTCGACCAAATTTTCCGCGGTCTGGCCCATGATCTGGCCCGAAACCGGATCGGTCAAGCCCTCCCAGATCGTATCGATCAGAGCGGCGTGGCGAAGCTTTTTCCCAAACCGCGTGTCCCGGGAAATGTAAGGATGGGAAGACATGCACTCGGTCCCTCCGGCCAACACGATCTCAGCCTCTCCCGCGATGATCATGTGGGCGGCGCTCACAATGGCTTGGAGTCCCGAAGCGCAGTTACGGGCCACCGTAAAGGCCGGAATTTCTTTCTTAAGACCCGCCTGAAGGGCAATGACCCGCGAGACGTTCGCCGCGTCACTCTGCTGACCGACACATCCGAAGATCACTTCATCGACCGCGTTGGGATCGACGCCGGTACGTTCAAGAAGGGCTCGGACGACAACCACTCCCAATTTTTGATTCGTAAAATCCTTCAACGCCCCCCCCAGGTTTCCCTGAGGGGTCCGTACTCCGCCGACGATCACGATATCGCTTGCCATCTAGAATTTCTCCTCTCTCTTCCCTCTCTTCATTCTACCAAGAGCCTTTTGATTTCATCGACCTGTTCAAGCGCCTTTTCCTCTCCGGCTCGAATGAATTTTTCCGGCTGGTAAAACTCGGCCCAATGTCCTTCGTGAACGATCGGGCGAATCAAAACGTCCGCCTCCTGACTCGCCACTTCTGCGATTTCATATTCCATAAATTGGATCGTATTCATGATGACGTTAAAGATGTTATCTGAAAAGTGTTCGTTGAACCTCGTCAAAAACGGAGCCAGAAACCTTCCCCAAAGCGGGTGCTCTGATTTCTCCTTGAGGAGTTTCTTCCTCTTTTCGGCCTGAACCCGGCTTTTTTGAACCCGATCTTCCGGACCGTTCAACACATTGACAGCGATGATCTTTTTGACCCCCATCTTGACCAGCACATCCACCGGCAACGGGTTGAGGATGCCGCCGTCGATCAAAAGCTCCCCACGCCAACGGTAAGGACGGAAAATCCCGGGGATGGAGATACTGGCCCGGAGGGCGTCCACCACTCTTCCTTTCTCAAAGACCACCTCTTGGGAGTTGGTGAGGCTTGTGGCCACGATTTTCACAGGCACCTCGAGTTCCTGAAACGTTCGATCCGAAAGATACGATTCCATAAAACGCACCACTTGGCGGCCGTGGAAAAATCCGTGGTGGGCCAAAGAAAGATCCCCTAACCCCACAAGTTTGAAGAAGGCATTCCGCCGGTCCAGGCTTTTGGCGATTTTCTCAAGATCGGCGGCACGGTACCCCGACGCCCAAAAGCCAGCCACCAGCGCCCCCATGCTCGATCCCGCCAAGACATCGATCGGGATATTCTCCTTTTCCACGACCCGAAGAACCCCAATGTGAGCCAAGCCGTAGGCCGCCCCGCTCCCGAGGACAAGCCCCAGCAGAGTCCCGGCCAGTTCCTTGGTGATAAACCGCAGGATGGAATGATAGCGCTCCGGTTGGCGGTTTCGGGAAGGAAGGACCTGAAAGATCTGCAAATCCGCTTCCAAGGAGCTTCCCTCGGGAGCAATCAACTTGATCTCATTCTTGGTGAACCCGAAGGTCTGTTCGAGTTCTTGAATCAGAGACGGAGCTCTCAAAAGGCCAGAGGGGTTTTCATCAAGGAGAAGGTAAATCAAGTCCGACTGCTTGAGGGTTTTAAAGGAAAATCCCCCCCTCTCCGGACCCAGCCGGATGAGGATGAAATCAAACCGATAACTGAGGAAGGTGAGAAGGGTGGAAAGTCTTCGATCCTCCTCCGCTTTTTCCGAACCGATGGAGAGGTATTGAAACCCGGCAGGGCAATCGACGAGCGCCGGCCTTAAATCAGACTCGCGGGCGGGATCGACCCGATCGAGCATGAGATGAGACGGGGGCCGGGGCTGAAACTCTTCCGTCATCCCAGAATTGGATAAGGGGAAAAAGTCGATGAAAATCACCCGGGATTTCGTTTCGCGGACTA
>CAZMFE010000022.1:0-12832 GCA_964565495.1 uncultured bacterium | reverse complement strand
GGAAGAATTCCATCATTGGTTTAGACATGGGTGCCTCCTCCGTTAAAGTCGTTCAATTTGATCAAAGGCGAGAAGGACTCGTCTTATCCCGAGTCGATTTAAGGGAAATCGCGTCAACCAACGATCCGGCCTTGAAGGAAAGAGAAACTCTATCCGCGCTGAAAGAGTTGCTTCGCGGGATCGAATTAAAGCGCACCCGCTTTATCGTGAGCTTTAATGGTCCGCAAGTCGGAGTGAGGGTCCTCACGGTTCCCTCCATGCCTAAGGCGGAGCTGGTGGAGGCCGTCAAACTCGAATCAAAGAATTATTTCCCCTTCCCCCTGGAAGATGCATTGATCGATGTCGAGATCCGAGGCCCTGTGGTGGAGAAAGGACTTAAAAAGCAACGTGTGATCCTAGCCGCTGCCCCTCGGAGGAAAGTTGAAGGAATTCTCACTCTTTTAGAAAAAATGGGGATTCAACCCGCTTCCGTAATTCCGGTTCCTTGTGCTTTCAAGGAATTAGTGGAAGCCTCTCACTCTGATGAGGCCCAAACTCGGTGTTGGGTGGATCTTGGCGGTGAGCAGACGGAATTAACGATCTTTAAAGGGAAGGAACTTGTCTTTTCTCGTAAGATCCCCGTGGCCGGAAACGATTTTTCGCGTGCCTTGACCGTGGCGTTAGCCTCGGATCGAGGAAGGACCGAACTCCAATGGGAGGAAGCTGAGGGGATCAAACGGGAGGAAGGGATTCCTCCCGCGGGAGAGTCAAGAATGGTTCAGGACAAGGTCTCAACGTCTCAGATTCTTTCCATGCTGCGTTCGCCTCTTGAGCATCTTGCCAGTGAGGTCGAGCGGTGTTTTCATTATTACCGTGAGGAAACCGGTGGCGAAACGGTAAATTCGACCGTTTTGTTTGGCGGAGGCTCCCTTTTGAAGGGACTCGCTTCCTTCCTCTCAGAAGAATTGGGACTCGAAGTCAAGTTAGGAAATCCGTTGGAGGGACTCAGGGTCGAGCCTCAAATCGTGAGTCCGGACGAGGGTCTTCCTCCGTTTGTCGCGGCCCTGGGGACCGCACTCAGTCTGGGAAAGGGAATCAACCTTCTTCCCCCTGAAATTAAGGAGAAGGTCCAGCGAGCCGTCAGGCGTGCGACGGTCGAGTCCTTGGTCGTCTCCGCCCTCCTTCTTTTAGCCTTCTTTTACATTGGTCTGAGGCTCCAACTGGGAAACCTTGAAAAAAGAGTTGCCGTCACAAAATGGGAACTGGAGAGTCTCAAATTTGCGCTCGAGAAGGTTGAACAGCAAGATTTAGTCGAACAGGTATTGGCGGGCGAACCTTATTGGGAGGACGTTTTCAAGGAATTCAGTCACCTCACCCCCGAAGACATTTACCTCACTAGTTTAGAGACTCGAGAGAAGAAGATTTATGTCAAGGGAGTGGTCACCTCCAAAGATAAAGAATCCGTCCTTTCAGGTTTTATCCTCGGTTTGGAACAGGGAATTTTTAAAAATGTGAAGTTACTCCAAGCCAGAGAGACGGCTGACAAATCAACGAGTGAGTTTGAACTAGAATGTTGGGTCGATTAAAGATTAAATTTCCGAAACAGCGGTGGATTCTCCTCGTTGCCGTCGGAGCGGCCGTGGGAACGCTGGGACTTTACCTTTTCCTTTATCGTCCGCTCCTTCGCGAGCTCAAGATTCAGTCCTCCGCCTATCGAGAATTGGAGGCAAATCTTGCTCACGCACGTCAACGGATCGCTCGCTTAAAGAGGGGGGGCGAAGAGCGGAGTTTTACGAAAGAGGAGGAGGTTACGCTTGCGATCGATGAATTAACGAGACAGGGAAAATTAAAAGAAATCAATTTTATTTCCATTACTCCCAAGTCGATAGAAAAATCGAAGGATGCCCGATTCCAGATTCTCCCCCTTGAAGTCGAAACGGAGTCAAGTTACGAAACCTTGGGCCGGTTTTTGGGTTCTCTGGATGATCTGGAGGCAAGCTTAATGACGGTCGCAGGTTTCAATGTTACGGCCAAGGGTGAAGATCCTTCGAGATTACGAGCCTGCCTGATCCTCCATATGTGTGTCGCGAGTTGAAGATGGAGAATAAGAAGTCAATCGTCCTCATCGGCTTGGCGATCCTCGCCTTATGGAGCCTTCTCTATGGCATTCTTACTCCTTCAAAGGTGAGGCGCCAAATTTCTTCCCAGCCCGGTCTCTCCCAGGGAAAGCCTCCCGAACCCCTCCTCTCCTTCGTTCCGGCGGAAAGATCTTTGGCGAGAAGCGGCTACCCCTCTTGGGGAAGAAGTCCTTTCTTGCCCAAGGGGGTTTCGACCTCCCCAGGAGGAAAGTTGATTCTCGATGGCATCGCCTGGGACGAGAAAAGTCCGCGCGCGGTGATCAATGACCGAATCGTAGCAGTGGGGGATCGGGTGGGGGGTTCGACCGTAGTTGAGATCCGAAAGGATCGCGCGATTCTCAACGATGGCTCAGAAGATTTTGAGCTTCGTTTGGGGCGCCGCAAATAGAGCAGTTTCCCAAATCTTTTTCTCAATGAAAAAACGTCTCCACGCCCTTTTCTCGGGAACGGTTCAGGGGGTGGGGTTTCGTTTCACGACGGAGCGAATGGCTCGTCGTTACCCGGTTACCGGTTACGTCCGCAACCTTCCCGATGGTCAGGTCGAAGTCTTGGCCGAGGGGGAGGAGAAGTCACTCAAAGAATTTTTGAAGTCCCTTCGTGAAGCCTTTCACTCTTATATTCGGAAGGCAGACACACGTTGGGATAGTTCAACGGGAGAGTTTAAGGAGTTTGGGATCCGATTTTGAAAATGCGATACGCGATATTGTCTGATATCCACTCCAACTGGGAAGCGCTCGAGACGGCGATCGACTATTTATCGAAAGAACAAATTGAGGAGTACTGGGTTCTCGGAGATTCGGTGGGATACGGTGCGAATCCGAATGAATGCTTCCGGTGGGTCTGGGAGAAGGCCAAGGTGGCGTTGCTGGGGAATCACGAACAGGCCGTTACGGACTTCAAACTGCGCGATTGGTTTACTGGAGATGCAAGGAGAGCCATCGAATGGACCGCGGAGGTTCTGAAAGCAGAGTATAAAGAGAAAATTTCAAACCTCAATTTTCTTCATGTCACCCCTTCCGTCACGGCGGCACACGGAAGCCCCGATCAACCGGAAAAATACCGTTATCTTTTCTCCTTTGAAGACGCCCGCTCTTCCTTCAAGGCCTTTGAGACTTCTCTTTGTTTTGTCGGACACACTCATGTCCCCTCGGTGTTCACCGAGTCAAGCGAGTCCGCCAGTTACCTCTCTGCGGGCTCCTACCGGCTTAAGAAAGAGGACCGTTACATTCTGAATCCGGGCTCGGTCGGTCAACCCCGTGACCAGGATTCTCGTCTTGCGTTCGCAATCTTCGATGATCAAACTTGGACTTTTGAACTGGTGCGATTAAGATACGATAATCAAAAAGCGGCTCGGAAGATTCAAGAAGCGGGCCTCCCCCCTTTTTTAGCAGCGCGACTCCTATGAGTAGATCGATGGCAAGACCCGATAAGGCAGAAGCGAAAAAAGAGATTGAGCGGCTTCGTCTAGAGGTCGAACGCCATAATTACAAGTATTACATTGAAGCGAAGCCCGAGATCTCCGATTTGGAATTCGACAAATTGATGCGCCTCCTGATCAGTCTCGAAAACGCCTTTCCCGAATTCAAAACAACGGATTCTCCAACCCAGCGGGTGGGGGGCATACCGCTCAAAGAGTTTCGGACGGTCGAACACAAAATTCCGATGCTTTCTTTAGATAATACTTATACCTTTGAGGAGCTTGAAGATTTCGATAAACGGGTCAAAAAATTTCTCGGAAAAGACAAGGTCCCCTATTTTGTGGAGCAGAAAATCGACGGGGTTTCGATTTCGCTCACTTACGAAAAAGGACGATTGGTGCTGGGGGCAACTCGCGGCGACGGCCGGTTCGGGGACGATGTGACGGAAAATATCAAAACCGTTCGGGCGATCCCCCTCGTCCTTCCCGCGCCGGGTGCAAAATTCAGGGGAAAAATCCCGGAGGTTCTGGAGGTTCGCGGCGAAGTGTATATGCCCGCGGCGAGTTTTGAGAAACTGAATAAAGAAAGGGAAAAGAAAGGCGAGGAAATTTTCGCCAATCCCCGCAATGCCTGTGCGGGAAGTCTCAAACAGCTTGATCCCAGAATCGTTGCGGAAAGAAATTTGAGCATTTTTGTCCACGGATTGGGTTATACCAGAGACAGAAAGGGCGGGGAAACCCTGTCCCTGCAGAGCCAATCCCAGGCCTTTGAATATTTTAGACAATTGGGCTTGAAAACGATTGACTATACGCGTGTCTCGGTGGACATGGGGGAAGTCGAGGAATTTATCCGCTGGTTCCAGCCGAAGCGTGACCAGCTCGATTATGAAATCGACGGGATGGTGGTAAAAGTCGATGCGTTTGAAGATCAAAAGGCGCTTGGCAAAACCACTCACGCGCCCCGCTGGATGATTGCTTATAAATACCCCGCCGAGCGGAAAGAAACGATTCTTGAGGACATTCACGTTCAGGTGGGCCGGACCGGAGCGCTCACGCCTGTGGCGGTCCTGACGCCGGTGCGGATTTCCGGAACCACGGTCTCGCGCGCGAGTCTGCATAATTGGGACGAAATCGAACGCCTCGATGTCCGCATCGGGGATCATGTGAGGGTGGAAAAATCGGGCGAAATTATTCCGAAAGTGATAGAAGTTTTAAAAGAGAAACGCAAGAAATCGCTTCCGAAGCCAAAAATTCCAGAAAAATGTCCGGTTTGTGGCGGGAAGGCACAGAGAATCGGAGAAGAGGTCGCGGTCCGGTGCGTCAATTTGGCCTGTCTGGCCCAGCTCAAGGCGCGAGTGCGGCATTACGCTCAGCGCCATGCGATGGATATCGAAGGCTTGGGCGAGGTCTGGATCCATACCCTTGTGGAAAAAGGCTTTGTCAAGGATTTGGCTGACATTTATTACCTCGATTTCGAAAAAATCAAAAATTTGGAACGGATGGGGGAGAAGTCCGCCCGGAATCTTTTTGGCGGCATTGAGATAAGCAAAAAGCGGCCCTTGCAGCGCTTGATCTATGGCCTTGGCATTTTAAATGTGGGTGAACACGCGGCGGATCTCCTGGCCCGCCGGTTCAAATCGTTGGAGCGGCTTGCCGAAGCCAGCGAAGAAGAGCTTTCCTCGATCCGCGAGATCGGCCCCGTTACCGCCCAATCCATTGTGAAATTTTTTCAGGAGCCCGGCACGAGAAAAGTCCTGGCTAGACTTGAAAAGGCCGGCGTCCGGTCTGATATTGTCGAGGCCGTGAAAACGGGGGGTCCCTGGGACGGGAAAACGGTGGTGGTCACGGGGACGCTGGAACACTTCAGCCGCACTGAAATCGAGGCCTTGATCCGCCGCCTGGGCGGACACCCTTCCGGAAGCGTCTCCAAAAAAACCGATTTTCTCCTCCGGGGCAAAGACCCCGGCTCCAAATACGATAAAGCCAAAGAGCTCGGCATCAAAATTCTCTCCGAATCCGAATTCGAAAAGCTCATCAAATCCTAACCTCCTGCCGAAAATCTAAGGGATGAACCCCGTTACACCTCACGCCTCTTTACCCGATTCTATGACGAGTGGCTTATTGCGGGCTCAAACAGAGGTTGATTGGGATACACCGGAATTCGGAGGTGTAACGGGGTGAAACTGTCATTTCCCTTGGATGAGTTTTTGAACTATCTTTCGGTCGAGAAAGGACTGGCGGCCAACTCCATCGAAGCCTACCGTCAGGACCTCCATCAGTACCAGGAGTTTCTGGTGGGGAGGAAAATCTCTGACCTCAACCGAATCAAAAGAGACGAGATTGTCCAATTCCTTCTTCGCGAAAAAGACAGGGGACTCCAAACCGCCTCTCTGGCTCGCCGGCTCGTCGCGATCAAACTGTTTCACCGCTTTCTGGCAAATGAAGGAAGGCTTCGCGAGGATATTACGAACGTCCTTGAATCTCCTCGACTCTGGAAAAAACTTCCCCAGTTCTTGACGCTCGTCGAAATGGAAAAAATCCTTCACGTCCCCCAGCCCCGCCGACCGACAGGAATTCGAGACCGGGCTCTCCTTGAGCTTTTATACGCCACGGGGATGCGCGTTTCTGAAGTCACCGGGCTTCGGGTGTTGGATCTGAATCTGGAAAATGCCTTCCTCAAGTGTCGAGGCAAGGGGAGTAAGGAAAGGATCGTTCCTCTGGGGGAGGTGGCGTGCGATTCGGTCAAGGCTTATCTCGAAAAAGTGAGAAAACAACTCCCTCCCAGTGAATTTCTCTTTGCCGGTTCCAAGGGAAAGCCACTCACCCGGCAAAGGATTTGGCAGCTGATTCGAAAATATGCGCGCTTGGCCGGGATCCAAAAGAAAATCACTCCCCATACCTTTCGTCATTCGTTTGCCACTCACCTTTTGGAAAGAGGAGCAGACCTTCGGATCGTTCAGGAACTCCTGGGACACACAGATATTGCGACCACCCAAATTTATACTCACGTCTCACGGGACCACCTCAAAGCCGTCCACGCTCGCTTCCATCCTCGCCCTTAAACGATTCGATCAAAATTTTTCCTCTTTGGAATTGACAGGGGCGGGCGAGACCGATATACTACAGTTGTTTCTCGCCTTTCAACCATCCTACCTTTTCTTAAGTGTTTCATTCGAAAGCAGTTATAGGAAGTTGGGAGGCGGGGTGTGTTTGTTGGTGGGGCGCTATCGTCTAGGCTGGCCCAGGACGTCAGATTCTCATTCTGAAGACACGGGTTCAAATCCCGTTAGCGCTAAAGAAATGTGTAATGTCCAATACACTTTACACATTAAACAATCTTATGATTGACAGATACACGCGCCCAGAAATGGGCCGAGTCTGGACCGAGGAAAATAAGGTCCGAAAGTGGCTTGAGGTCGAACTCGCGGCCCTCGAGGCACTCGCACGCTACGACTATATTCCCAAGGATATTCCCCGCAGGGTACGGACCAAGGCGAAGTTCAATTTAAAACGGATCAAGCGGATTGAACGAACGGTTCAACATGATGTCATTGCGTTTTTGACGAATCTCGCGGAACAGGTGGGTACGGCGGGACGGTTTGTTCACTACGGCCTCACCTCTTCAGACATTCTGGATACAGCTCTCGCACTCCAGTTAAAAGAAGCCTCCCAGATTTTGATCCGTGAACTCAGGCGGCTCATCAGGGTGCTTCGAGCGAGATCGAAGCGTTATCAAAATACCCTCATGGTGGGGCGGACCCACGGCATTTTTGCTGAGCCCACAACCTTCGGCCTCAAAATGGCGCTTTTTTATGCCGAATTTAAACGGAATCTGAATCGCTTGGAACGGGCCCGAGAAGGTGTGGCCGTGGGAAAAATTTCCGGAGCGGTCGGGACTTTCGCCCATGTGGATCTGAAGGTAGAGACTGATGTCTGTCGGAAGCTCGGGCTTCAAGCCGCTCCGATTTCAACCCAAATTCTTCAGCGCGATCGGCACGCTGAATATCTCACGACCTTGGCGATCATTGGTGGATCATTGGAGAAACTCGCGACGGAGATTCGGAATCTCCAGAAATCGGAGACAAGAGAAGTGGAAGAGTATTTTGGCGAGGGACAGAAAGGCTCCTCCGCGATGCCGCATAAGCGAAATCCGATTACCTGTGAGCGAATTGCGGGCCTGGCGCGAATTTTACGCGGGAATGCGATTGCAGCGATGGAAAATATCACGCTCTGGCACGAGCGGGATATCACTCATTCTTCCGTGGAGCGCGTGATTTTTCCCGACAGCACTGTCCTTGTCGATTACATGCTTGCGACCATGACCGAGGTCATCGCGAAACTTCGCGTTTACCCTGAACAAATGCGGGCCAACCTTGAAAAAAGCCGAGGCATGGTCTTTTCCCAAGGCCTTCTCCTGAAGCTGATTCAAAAAGGGCTCACGCGCGAGAAGGCCTACCAGCTGATTCAAGATGCAGCCAGGAAAGTCTGGGAAGACAGCCGGATGGACTTAAAGGAAGCCGTTCTTGAGGATTCACGGATCCGGAGATATTTAAGTGAGAAAGAAATCGAGTCGGTTTTCGATTACCGCTATCACACCAAAAACGTAAGACAGATTTTTAGGCGATTGGGAATTAGGGAAAAGGGGCCTGGCCCCTTTTGATTTTTATGGCCACCAAGACTTCAAAAATCGACACGGTTTGGGAAACAAAACTTCCCCTTCCTTTAGTGGGACGCGGAAAGGTGAGGGACATTTATGCGGTGGGGGAGGATCGTCTTTTGATTGTCACCACGGATCGCCTAAGCGCGTTTGATGTGGTCTTGCCCGATCCCATTCCCCACAAGGGCCAAGTCCTCACGCAGATTTCTGTTTTTTGGTTCGATTTTTTGAGTTCGATCGTGCCTCACCATCTGATTACTGCTGACGTGAATGAAATGGATCTTCCGCGCGAAGTGAAACAAAAATTCGGCTCCCTTTTGGAAGGCCGTTCGATGCTCGTGAAAAAGGCCAAGCCTCTTCCTGTAGAATGCGTGGTTCGGGGTTACCTTACCGGTTCCGGCTGGAAGGATTACTTGAAAACGGGCGCTGTGTGCGGACACAAACTCCCTTCAGGACTCCGGCAGTGCGAGAGACTGCCGAAGCCGATTTTTACGCCGGCCACCAAGGCGGCGGTGGGCCACGACGAGAATATCGATTTCCAAGGTGTCGTCAATCGAATCGGCCAAGGCCTTGCCAAAAAAGTCGAGGAACTTTCTATCGCCCTCTACGCCAAGGGCCGAGATTGTGCCGAGACGCGCGGGATTCTGATCGCCGACACCAAGTTTGAATTTGGTCTTTTGGGAGACGAATTGATTCTCATTGACGAAGTCTTGACGCCTGACAGCTCGCGCTTCTGGCCCAAGGAGGGTTATGAGCCGGGCCATGATCAGCCGAGTTTCGATAAGCAGATCGTGAGAAATTATCTCCTCGATTTGAAATGGAATCAGAAGCCACCCGCCCCAAAGCTTCCAACCGAGATGATTGAAAGAACAAGCCGTGCTTATTGCGATATCTTCCGCCGCCTCACGGAAAAGGAGTTGGCCTAAATGGGTGTTAATGGGAGAAAATTCAAGGCCGATGTGAAAGTAGCGCTGAAGCGTTCTGTCCTCGACCCCCAAGGGAAGACGATTCTGGCGGCGCTTCATTCACTCGGCTTTAATGAGGCAAAGGATTTGCGTGCAGGGAAACATTTTGAAATCACTCTTGAGGGCAGAGACAAGGTGAGTGTTGAAACCAGAGTGCGCCAATTTTGCGAGAAGCTTCTAGTAAATCCGGTGATTGAACATTATTCCTTCGAAGTAGAGGAATTGGAACGATGAAAGCCGCGGTGGTGGTGTTTCCAGGCTCCAATTGCGATGAGGATTGCTTCCAAGTCCTGAAGAACGTGGCCAAGGTCGAGGTCCAATATTTTTGGCACAAGGAGAGGAATCTGCCGCCGACGGACTTGGTGGTGCTCCCAGGAGGATTTAGCTACGGGGACTATCTCCGCACGGGCGCCATTGCCCGGTTTTCTCCGGCCATGGACTCGGTCATCAAGCACGCCCAGGCGGGCCGTCCGGTCATCGGGATTTGTAATGGATTCCAAATCTTGCTTGAAGCGGGACTCCTTCCGGGCGCCATGCTTCGGAATGAATCTCTCTCTTTTATCTGTAAGCACGTTTATCTACGGACCGAAACAAGCAATTCTCCTTTCACACGCGAAATAAAGAAGGGGACGGTTCTTAATCTTCCGATCGCGCACGGGGAGGGAAATTATTTTTGTGGCCCCGAGACGTTGAAGCGATTGCAGGAGGAGGATCGGATCGCCTTTCGGTACTCTTCCGAAAAAGGAGAAGGCACGCGGGAATTTAATCCCAATGGCTCAGTGGACAACATTGCCGGGATTTTGAATGAGGAACGCAATGTCCTCGGGATGATGCCCCATCCGGAACGGGCGAGTGAGATGATTCTTTCAAGCGAAGACGGTAAGAAAATTTGGGAAAGTTTACTCGGATGACAATGGTACAAACTCCTACAAGGATTACACCGGAAATGGTCGAGGCCCAAGGCCTCACACAGGAGGAGTACGCGCGGATTTGTGAAATCTTGGGCCGGGAGCCCAACTTCACCGAGCTCGGCATTTTCGGCGTCATGTGGTCGGAGCACTGCTCCTATAAAAATTCGAAACCCCTCTTGAGACTTTTCCCGACGGAAGGCGAGGGGGTTTTGGTCAAAGCCGGCGAGGAGAATGCGGGAGTCCTTGAGATCGGAGAAGGACTCGCCCTGGTTTTTAAGATTGAAAGTCATAATCACCCCTCCGCGGTCGAGCCTTTTCAAGGGGCGGCCACCGGGGTGGGCGGAATCCTCCGCGATATCTTCACCCTGGGCGCGCGACCGGTGCTGCTGATGAATTCGCTTCGCTTTGGACCGCTCGAGTCTGCGGAAAGCCGGCGTCATTTTAAAGGAGTCGTGGCGGGAATTGCGCATTACGGGAATTGTGTGGGCGTTCCGACCGTCGGAGGCGAGATTTATTTTGACGAATCCTACGAAGGAAATCCCTTGGTGAATGCGATGTGCCTCGGCATCGTCCGGAAAAATGAAATGGCCAAGGCCAAAGCCTCCGGCCGAGGAAATAAAGTTTATTACGTCGGTTCCGCGACGGGGCGGGATGGGCTCGGAGGGGCAAGTTTTGCTTCCAGGGAACTCACGGAGGAGAGCGAAGAGGACCGGCCGGCGGTTCAGGTTGGAGATCCTTTCATGGAGAAACTCCTTTTAGAAGCCTGTCTGGAACTGGTCAAAACCGGCGCGGTGGTGGCGATGCAAGACATGGGGGCCGCAGGGCTCACTTGTTCCAGTTGTGAAATGCCGGCCAAAGGGAATTGTGGGATTGAGATCGACGTGGCCCGAGTGCCGCGCCGCGAGAGCGGAATGATTCCTTATGAAGTGATGCTCTCCGAATCCCAGGAACGGATGCTTATTATTGTGAAAAAGGGAAAAGAAAAGGGGGTGGAGGAGATTTTTGAAAAATGGGACCTCCATGCGGTGCCCATCGGCGAAATTCAAGAAGGCCCTCTGATGCGGGTCTTTGACGGTGAAGAATTAGTCGCGGAAATTCCCACTAAGGCTTTGGCCAATGAAGCGCCGCTCTACCTCCGAGAAGAAAAGGAGCCTTCCTATTTAAAGGGGGTCCAGCGGCTCGATCTTTCTCAGGTTCGTGAACCGAAAGATTTTGCGGAAGTTCTCAGGCGGCTTCTCGATTCTCCCTCGATCGCCTCGAAAGAATGGGTCTACCGTCAATATGACCACATGGTGCGGACCGACACGGTTTTTCTGCCGGGCCATGACGCGGCGCTCTTGCGGATCAAAGGGATGAAAAAGGGGGTCGCGGTCTCCACGGATTGCAATGGGCTTTACTGTTATCTGGATCCTTACGAAGGAGGGAAAATTGCCGTGGCCGAGGCCGCGCGCAATGTGGCCGTGACGGGAGCCAAGCCCGTCGGGTTGACGAACTGCTTGAATTTTGGAAACCCGATGAAACCTGAGGTTTTCTGGCAGTTTCATCAATGTGTTCAGGGGATGGCCGATGCAGCGCGCCGTTTCAAAACGCCGGTGACCGGCGGCAACGTGAGTTTTTATAACGAAAATCCCCGCGGCGCCGTCTTTCCCACGCCGGTGGTGGGCATGGTCGGCATCCTCGACGATAGGGAGAAGCGAGTTCCTTCTTTTTTTCAAAAAGCAGGAGACCTCATTTTTCTTTTGGGAGAGACCTTGAATGAAATCGGGGGAACGGCTTATTTGGCTTTAATCCATGGTCTCAAGAAAGGTCTTCCGCCGCGGCTTGACCTCGATAAGGAGACAGCCCTTCAGGAGTTTCTTTTGAAAGGAGCGGACCAGCGGCTTTTTCATTCGGCTCACGATCTTTCGGAGGGGGGATTGGCCGTGGCGTTGGCCGAATGTTGTTTTGGAAAGGGGCGGCTCGGGGCTCAAATTTCCAATCTTGAGCTTTTGGGTCCGGATCTCCGGCGGGACGCCCTTTTGTTTGGAGAAAGTCAATCTCGGGTGATGGTGAGTGTGGATCCGGCCCAAAAGGAGGCGGTCATTCGATTGGCCCACAAGGAGGGGGTGTCCATTTATCAAATTGGAAAAGTGGGCGGTGATAAAATTGTGATTGAGGACCTGTTAGAATTAGAGGTAGAAGAGGCGGAGAGGATTTGGAGAAACGCCATACCGAGGAGGCTAGGCTGATGTCAGACGAAGTACGCGACCATTGCGGGGTATTCGGGATCTACGGCCACCCGAGGGCCGCGGAGATCACTTACCTGGGGCTTTTTGCGCTTCAGCACCGGGGAGAGGAATCCGCCGGGATCTGTAGTTCCGACGCGAAGGAGCTCCACCTCTATAAAAATTTAGGTTTGGTGGGAGATGTTTTTAACGAGGAGGTCTTAAAAAAACTTCCTGGACACGCGGCGATTGGGCATGTGCGGTATTCGACGACCGGTTCCACGACGCTGGCCAATGCGCAGCCGATCAAGGTGGATTATTCTCGAGGCCAAGTGGCCGTGGCGCATAACGGCAATCTGGTCAATGCGAAATACTTACGGGATGAACTCGAAGCCTATGGGTCGATCTTTTCAGGAACCACCGATTCAGAAATCATCGTCCACTTGATGGCTAAGCCCAGTTATTCCAACACCCAAGAAAGCATCCTCGGGATGGTACGCAAAATCGAAGGGGCTTTTACCTTGGCCCTTTTGACGGAACACGAGCTTGTCGGGGTGCGCG
>CAZMFE010000021.1:0-13330 GCA_964565495.1 uncultured bacterium | reverse complement strand
GGAACGGCCGGTCGATCTCGTGGAGGAGATTGCTCGTCTCGTAGGTTTTGAAGAGATCCCCGAGTCACTTCCCATCCGAGCGCCTCTTGAGATTCCTTTTCATCCGATCCGGGAGCTGGAGGAGCGGACACGGGATTTTCTGGTAGGGATGGGTCTTTTTGAAACCGTCACCTACAGCCTGACCTACCCGAATCTTTTCGAAGCCGCCGGTTTTGATTTGAAAGGGGCGGTTGAGATTCATAATCCGATTCATCAAGAACTGACCCTCCTTCGGCCTTCTTTTCTGGTGAGCCTTCTTGAGATTCTCGGCCGAAATGAACGGGCCGGTGAACGGTCGGTTGCCCTCTTTGAACTGGCCTCCCTTTACCGGCTCAAATCAAAAACGGAACCGCCCGTGGAAGAGAAGGCCCTGGGGCTTCTTCTCGCCGGCGAGCGCCGAGGAGGATGGGGAGATACGAAGCGGGCCTTTAACTTTTTTGACCTCAAGGGAATCTTCGAAAGTTACCTCGAGTTTCTCGGCATTCAAAACTATTCTTTCACGCCCGAAGCATTCCCATTTTTGGAGCGAGCGGCTTCCGTGAGCGTGGGCAAGGAGACAATAGGTTTCCTTGGGGAACTCACCGCGGGAGTTCTTGGGAAATGGGACCTCCATTCAAGGGCCTTCTTCGGTGAAATCAGTTTGGAGAAGTTAGTTTACCCTCCCCCCAAAGAAAGAAAATTTAGAGGCCTCCCGCGTTACCCTGCCGTGACACGAGATCTTTCGCTTGTGGTCGACGACGGCCTCACCCGCCGGGAGATTGAAAGGGAAATCGAAAGCTTAGGCAGAGGGTTGATTCGAGACATCGAACTTTTCGACCTTTTCCGGGGTGGGCGGATTCCCCGGGGAAAGAAAAATTTGGCCTTTCGAATTACCTACCAATCACCGGAACGCACCCTCCTTTCTGAGGAAATCCAACGCCTGCATGAGACGATTTCTCGCGAAATCGCCGAAAAGTTCAAGGCGTCGTTTCAGGGAATCGAATAAAAGCGTTTTCTCCTTGTTTTGACTTTTCCCAGCGTGTTATACTTCCTCTAGCCCTGCGCTACGCGTGATTGAGCGGCCGATTTTAGAGAACCAACATGACCGAAAAGGGAGTCCAAAGCCGGGATGGCGTGCCGTCACGGAGAGGACGCCCCCCTAGGACCTCAAAAGGTTCTAGCTGAAATGGCCCTAACACGGTAGAGCGGGGCATTTTTTTCGGAGCCCTCCCTTGAAACCTCACAGGAAAGATCCCCGAACAGGCGAACTCTTCGAAAAGGAAGAATTTGGGCGGCCGGAAGGAATCCCCAAGGATGCCCCGCTTGCGGTGCGTATGCGCCCTCTCACCCTCGAAGAAGTCTTAGGTCAGGATCATCTTCTGGGGGAGGGAAAACTTCTCAGGCGGACTCTCTTCGCCGACCGGTTGACCTCCCTCATTTTTTACGGTCCCCCCGGGAGCGGTAAAACAACTCTGGGGAAAATCATCTCCCGTATGACCTGCTCTCACTTTATTCCCTTGAATGCGGTCACGAGTAATGTGAACGAAATCCGTGAGGTGACTGAGGAAGCCCGACGGCTCCGCAAGCATCAAGGCATCCGCACGATCCTTTTCATCGATGAAATCAACCGCTTCAATAAGGCTCAACAAGACGTCCTCCTTCCTGACGTCGAAGAAGGAAATGTCATCCTCGTCGGTTCCACGACTCACAATCCCTCCTTCGCGATTACCGGACCGCTTCTCTCACGCTCTCTCATTTTTGAACTTCGTCCCCTTGAGGAAACCGATTTAGTCAAACTTCTTCGAAGAGCGCTTCAGAACAAAGAACGGGGCTTTGGCGAACTCGTGACCGGAATGACAGAAGCCGCGCTCCATCACCTCGCCAAAAGCGCCTCGGGAGATGCGAGGCGGGCCTTGAATGCCTTGGAGGTCGCGATCCTTACCACCGTACCAGATGCTTCCGGAAAGATTTGGGTGGATGAGAAGGTTGCGGAGGAATCGTGT
Organism: uncultured bacterium; assembly: GCA_964565495.1. Taxonomy (GTDB): domain Bacteria; phylum Omnitrophota; class Omnitrophia; order Omnitrophales; family JACQLI01; genus CAZMFE01. The sequence goes on along the minus strand of CAZMFE010000021.1, from coordinate 11,309 downwards.
CAGAGGAGGATTGTCTATTACGACCGTGACGAAGACTATCATTACGACACGGCGAGTGCTTTCATCAAAAGCATGCGGGGCTCGGATCCGGATGCCGCCGTCTACTGGCTCTCGAAAATGATCTATGCGGGAGAGGATCCCCGATTTATTGTCCGGCGGATCATCATTCTGGCGAGCGAAGATATCGGAAACGCCGACCCTCAGGCCCTCCTCTTGGCCTCTGCGGGATTGCAAGCGATCGAGTTCGTCGGGATGCCCGAGGCCCAGATTATCCTGGCCCAGCTTGTGACCTATATGGCCCTGGCTCCGAAGAGCAATGCGAGTTATGTAGCGCTTCAAGAGGCCCTAGAGGATGTGAAGAAAGAACTCGCCCAAGAGGTCCCCACGCCTCTGAAAGATAAAAGCTACCGAGGCGCAAAACGACTCGGGCATGGGGCTGGCTATAAGTATGTGCATCATTACGAAGGGCACTATGTCAAACAAGAGTATCTGAAAGTCAGCAAGGACTACTACCGACCCACCCCCTTTGGATATGAGAAGGTTCTCTCCCAAAGAAAATCAGAGCTAACTAAGAAGACATAGGAAGACTGTAGACCCCCTCGCAGGACCCCAATAAATTTAGTTTATACGTATCTCTACTCATCATGATGGTTTATGTATGACTTAATATGATATATTTTGATAGTCAAAGATTAAATTAGAATATATTAGATAATTAATGTATCTTTTTGACTTGAATTTTTATCACCACATGTTAAACTTCCTTTCAGAGGAAAGAAAGAGGCAATGGTACCAAAGTTCCAATGGAGAAGGATCGGGGGAGTTAACATTTTCGAACTTCATGGGGTCTTTACGGATCCGTGGGTCAGTCACAAGCGGGAAGAGATGGGGAAAATCCTGGGTGATGATCCTTCACGAAGCCTTCTTTTCAATGTGCGGGAAGTGGAGAGGATCGACCGGCCGGGTGCGGAGGCGATTCTTGAGATGGCCCGGAAGGCTCCAAAAGGGGGCATCCTGGGGCACAATCTTTCGGCCTACTTCGTGGCGGAACACATAAATTCAGGTGAGCCGATCCCGATTTTTGAAAGGGAGGGTGAGGCTATCGATTACTTTGGGAAGGAGCTGGCTTTCAGCGGGCGTACGGGTGGGGGGGAGAGACGGCGATTTCCGAGAATCAAAACAGCGCTGGCCGTCGAATTCGAACTGAGGGAGACGGAACAATTGTTTTGCTTCGAAGCGGCCGTGCTGAATTTGAGTGAAGGCGGATTTTACGGGAAGTTTCTGGATTCAAAGACCGAGGAGCTTGCTGTGAGGACGCTCAATCCTTTTGACCTGAAGATGTTAAACATTCGACTTCGGCTGGGAGAGGCGATGCTGAAGATGGAGGGAAAGGTTCTCAGGACCGGGGTGGAGTCAGGAGAAGCGGACGGGGTGGCCGTGGAATTTTACAATTTAGGGGCCCGAGAGGGGGAGGGGATTCGGGAGTTTTTGTCGAAGGAGGGTGAGTCATCGGTTTTCAAAGGAGGGAACGATGAGTAACGTGCTGGACTTTTTCATTCGGCTGAAGACGGTAAGAAAGGGAGGCTCGGGTCTCCCGCCGCGGCGGATGAGAGAAGCACTTCTGGCGGAACATATGGGGCCGGCGATGCATGCGAAACTTCATCTCGTCCATCGGGCCCGTCGGAAACGGGGAGCATGGCTATGAGCCGACTTCACTGTACTATGCGTGAAATTGGAAGTGTTAAAGTCTTTGATCTGATTGGAGAGCCGAGTCAAGATACCCTGCAGGAGGTGGCCTGGAAAATTCAGCGAAGTATCCGGCGTCATCGGCTTCAACGGGTTATCCTGAATCTTCAGAAGATTAAATCGCTGGACGAGCTGGAGATCAGAAAGCTTGTGGCGGCATTCCTGAGGCCGCAACGAAGCGCCATTTATGGGGCTACCGGTGCTCTCATGCACAAGTTTGAGGAGACTTATCTGCCGCACAATATCAAGCTTTGTCCCACGGAAAAGGAGGTTGCCGAAGATCTGGGCCCCTTCCTCTTCGAAAAGGACGAGATGGGAAATATCTTGGGAGAGAAGGATCGGCCGGAGGATGGCTCTCGGCCGGGTTCAGACCTCGAACGACGACGGGCAAAACGCATGCATGTGGCGATTCCGTTGGAGCTGACCTTGCACCCGAAGGGAAAGGACCCGATCGCGACCCGCGCCATCGCCACAAACATCAGCCAGGGGGGTATCTTTGTGGAGTATTTAGACCTGGATGCCCTGAAGACGATTGAGGCGCTCGATTCTGTGGAAGCGGTTCCTGTGGAGATTCAAATCCATCCGAGTAGCAATTTTCCGGAGGAATATCACCTCGAAGGAGTAATTCGCCGGAAGGAGGTTCACAAACGGGGGCTCGGCCTCGCGGTCCAGTTTAAGTAACTTCAATTTTCGTCCATTTCTGAAGTATCAGAAAATAGCATTTCCAGCCACGAGCTATCAATCTTACCCAATCGCTTCACTACCTCCGAGGAAACGACACGATTCTTCTCGAGGCTTGCCTCAATGAGGCGTTTCAGGATGCCTCATAACAATTTTGTTGACAGAAGGGGGGAGACCATGATATAAAGTCATCTTGCATTGGAGGCCTCAAAGCCTCCACTCACCCTATAAGAGGTTCTTGGCTTAACATCTCTCCCCACTCGGGCCAAGGACCTCTTTTTTTTGGCGGGACTCGGGACGATGACTATGGAGAAAGAGGTTCGATTCACAGAGAAGAAAGTCGACCAGTCGTGGAAAGAGGATGTGGTCCGGCAAAAGGGTGAGGCAGGGCCCGAGCCGATGGCCCAGCCGCCACTTTCCTTCTCCACCTTTTTAACTTCTCTGGGTTACCAGACGTTAATGCATCTGGGAGAGCTTCCTCATCCCGAAACGAAGGAAACCCATCTGGATCTGGCGGCTGCAAAGGAGACGATCGACCTTTTGATCCTTCTCGCGTCAAAAACCCAGGGAAACCGGACTCCGGAAGAAGATGAACTTTTAAAGAGTCTCCTCTCCGAACTTCAAATGAAGTTTGTCTCAAAGGCTGCGTGACTGCGTGACCTTAAAAAAAGACTGGGGATTTCTCCTACGGTTGATGGTGAGCCTGACAGCACTCGTGGGGCTCGTTTGTATGCTCCGAGGGAAGCTGGGAGAAGCCTTGGAGGTTGTGCGCAAAGGGTTAGTCTGGCAATGGTTCCTCCTCGCCCTTGGGGTTTATGCCGTGGGACTCGCGGTCATTTCTAAGCGTTTCCAACTCATCCTTCATATGCAGGGGGTCCGACTCGATTTCGCAAAGTCGTTTTATGTCTCTTTTCTCGGCCTCTTTTTCAACCTCTTTTTTCCCTCCGCGCTCGGCGGGGATGTTGCCAAGGGGTACTTTGTCTACGAGTATTCGGGAAAGAAGCTTGGGTCTTTGACCGGTGTGATTCTGGACCGGTTCCTCGGCCTCTTTACGATCGTCTTGGTGGCCTTGGCGTCGCTTGCGGCCTACAGCCAAAGCTTTGATGGGGCGAAGGTGATCTTCCAGTTTTTATTCGCGGCGCTCGTATTTCTTGTTCTTGGGGTTTTCTTTTTTTCCCACCGCGGCTTTGCCCAAAAGTTTGGGTTCCTAAGATTTCTGATTCCCTCCAAAAAATGGCAGGAAAATCTTTCTAACTTTTATCACGCGATCCGCGATGTAAGAAACCATAAAGGAGTTTTGCTGAACTCACTGGCCATCTCCCTGGGGGCTCAGATTCTTTTCCTTGTGGATAATTATCTTTTGGCTCGGAGTCTTGGACTTGAAATTTCCCTCTGGGTCTTTTTCGTCCTCATGCCCCTCATCTTCTTTGTCAGTATGGCACCGAGTTTGAGCGGCTTGGGTGTCCGGGAAGCGGGCTTTGTCTTTTTCTTTAAACCCTTTATCGCCAGTGAGCAGGCCTTTGCTCTTTCGCTTCTTTACGATTTCCTCTTTTATGGCTCTGCCTTTCTCGCGGGAGTCCTCTTCGCGCTTAAAGGAGGGCTCCGGCGCGAGGTGATCCACGATCTAGCAACGGCCGAAAAACTGCCAGAAATAGGACAAGGAGGAGTGAAATATGATTGACGAAGAACTTCTGAAGATCCTGGCCTGCCCCGCCTGCAAAGCGACCGTGAAGCTTGAGGGGGAGCGGCTTATCTGTCAGAATCCACAATGCGGCCTCCGATATCCGATCCGAGAGGGGATACCGGTCATGCTCATTGACGAAGCCGAAAAACCGACATGAAAATCACAAATCCCAAATTACAAACAATCTCCAATGGCCAAAATTACAATGACAAACCTCACCCTTGGGATTTTGGATATTGTGATTTGGGATTTGTTTGGGATAGGTGATTTGTAAATTGGGATTTCTGGTGAGGGGGAAACGATGACACTTAAAGAAATCAAAGAAATGATTAACTTGATGGAAGAACACGGCCTGAGTGAGCTTGAAATGGAGAAGGAAGGCCTTAAGATCCGGCTGAAAAGGGGACCTTCCGGAAAGTTGGTGGCCGAGTCCTCTCTCCCCGATTTCCCGGTAATTCCTGGGCGGGAAGCCCGTATCGCCCCCCCCGCAAGTCAGCAGATGGCTCGGGAGACCGTCGAGGAAACCAATGTGATTATCATCCGTTCCCCGATGGTGGGAACGTTTTATGCCTCCCCCGCTCCGGACGCCGCGCCTTATGTCACGAAGGGAAAAAAAATTTCCGAAGGAGATGTCCTCTGCATTATCGAAGCGATGAAGCTTATGAACGAAATCAAATCTGATGTGAGCGGTACCGTCTTAGAAATCCTCGTCGAAAACGGCCAGCCGGCAGAGTTCGACCAACCCCTCTTCAAGATTCAGAAAGCGTAATTCCTCATTCCGGGAATCAGACAATCATGTTCAGCCGTGTCTTAATCGCGAACCGTGGCGAAGTAGCGGTACGGGTGATTCGTGCCTGCCGCGAGATGGGGATTCATTCCGTGACGGTCTACTCCAAGGCCGATCGAGACTCGCTTCATGTGCGCCTCGCGGACGATGCGATTTGTATCGGGGAGGCCCCCTCGAGCGAAAGTTATCTCAACATCCCCTCCCTCATCAGCGCGGCTGAGATTGCGGATGTGGAAGCGATCCACCCCGGCTGGGGATTTTTGGCGGAGAATGCCCACTTTGCGGAGATCTGCGAATCCTGCCAAATTAAATTTATCGGGCCGAAACCCGAAAGTATTCGGCTTGCGGGAGACAAATCCATGGCGCGGCAGGTGATGCGAAAGGCGGGCATTCCCATTATTCCCGGGAGCAAGGAAGTGGTGAAGAATCAGGATGAGGCGTTTCGGCTGGCCAAAAAATTTGGGTATCCGGTCATCATCAAGGCGGCCGCAGGAGGAGGCGGGAAGGGAATGAAGGTCGCCCACAATGACGGGAAACTCATCAGCGCTTTTCTCACGGCCCAAGCCGAGGCCGAGGCCGCCTTTGGAAATCGAAGTGTCTACATTGAAAGGTATATTCTGGAACCCCGCCACATTGAAGTTCAGATCCTGGCAGACCGTCATGGGAATGTGCTTCATTTGGGAGAAAGGGATTGCTCCATCCAAAGACGGCATCAGAAACTGATTGAAGAGTGCCCCGCTCCCAATTTAAGCGAAAAACTCAGGCGCCGGATTGGCGAAGCGGCCATCAAAGTGGCGAAGGCCGTTCAATATGAAAACGCGGGGACGGTCGAATTTTTGTTGGATCAGGATGAAAACTTCTATTTCATGGAAATGAACACCCGTCTGCAGGTGGAGCATCCGGTGACCGAAGTGGTGACAGGGATCGATCTCGTGAAGGCTCAGATTGCGATTGCAGCCGGAGAAAAACTCAAGTGGAGTCAATCCGATATCAAATTCAGCGGCCATGCGATGGAATGCCGGATTAATGCCGAAGATCCCGACCGGGATTTTCTCCCCTCTCCGGGAAAAATCGAAAACTTGATCTGGCCGGGCGGGCCGGGGATCCGTGTGGACACTCACGTCTATCCCGGTTACACGATTCCGCCCTATTACGATTCATTGATCGCCAAAATCATTGCCCACGGGCCGAACCGCGCTGAAGCGATTAACGTGATGCAGCGCGCCCTCCACGAAACCCTGATCAGCCCGCTCAAAAGCACCCTTCCCCTTCACGAAAAGATCTTGAATCGGCCCCGTTTCCGCCAAGGGAAGGTGGGCACAAATTTTATTGATAGCCAGTTCGCAGCCAGTAAAATAGGAACCCTAGAGGTCCGTAAGGAAGAGGAATCTAACGAATGAAGGTTATCAACGCCTTTACCACCCTCTTTGCGGTGTTGGCTTTCCTGACCCTGGGGAGTCTGCTTTTGATGGTGTCGCTGCACCTCCTTTCCGAGCAGGACGCCCTCTTGCGGATCCAGGAGATCTACTCGAGTCCTTTGCGTTCGCTCCAGATGGGGTTCGGGGGGCTCCTTTTTATCTTTGTGGGTCTCGCCTTTGCCAAGGTCTTCCTGAAGCGGGGGAGGGAGACGGAGGTCATCGTCTTTCAAGGCGAGATGGGCCCTATTGTCATCTCGACAACCGCGATCGACGACATCGTTAAAAAGGTCTTAAGGCGATTCAGCCTGGTGAAGGAGTGGAAAATTAAAACGTTGATCGAGGGACGGGATGTGGAGATTAAGTTGAGACTGGTCCTCTGGTCGGGGGGGGATGTCCCTGCCTTTCTCAATACTGTCCAGCAGGAGGTCCGAGACAAGCTCAGAAAGATCCTTGGGCCGGAGGGGCGGCTGGAAATTATTTGTGACGTCTTAAGGATCGAAGAATCCCGACTCGATATCGAAGAGCGCGAGGCGGCGGTTTAAATGGAGCAAATCGGAATTCTGACTGGCGGAGGCGATTGTCCGGGACTGAACCCCGTGATTCGAGCGGTGGTAAAACGCTCGATTTTGGAAGGGTGGCAGGTGATCGGCTTTCGCAACGGTTGGAAAGGGATTCTCGACGATGAATTTATGATCCTGGATGATAAGTCCGTTTCGGGCATCCTCCCCAAAGGGGGGACGATCCTGGGGACTTCTCGAACCAATCCTTACAAAAAGGAGGGGGAAGCCGAGCGGCTGAAAAAAAATTATGAGAAGCATCACCTGAAGGCTCTGATTGTTGTGGGGGGAGAAGATACCCTCGGCGTCGCGCATCGGTTGGTTCAAGAGGGGGTTCGGATCGTGGGGATTCCCAAGACGATTGATAACGATCTTTCCGCGACCGACTACACTTTTGGTTTTGATACCGCGGTCAACGTGGCCATGGAATCGATCGACCGGCTCCACACGACCGCGGAGTCCCACAACCGGGTCATGGTCGTTGAAATCATGGGGCGGCATGCGGGATGGATTGCCCTGGAGGCGGGTCTGGCGGGGGGAGCGGACGTGATCCTCCTTCCCGAATTTCCGATGACTGTTGGAGAAATCTGCGAGGTCATCAAACGGCGTCATGCGAGGGGCAGAACTTTTAGTATCGTGGCCGTTGCAGAAGGGGCACGGCTCGCGGGAGGCGATGAAGTGGGCGAAAGAAAACTCGACGAATTCGGTCATGTCCGTCTCGGAGGGATCGGGCAAGCCGTCGCCGAATTGATCGAGAAGAAAACCGGTTTTGAGACACGGGTCACCGTCTTGGGCCATATCCAGCGCGGCGGCTCCCCCACAGCATTCGACCGCGTCCTCGGAACACGATTCGGGGTTCGAGCTGTGGAGTTGGTGAAACAAGGGAAGTTTGGCCGGATGGTGAGCCTCCGGGGCCGCGACATCGTCGATGTCCCCATCGCTGAGGCGGTCAAACAACTCAAACTCGTGGGGAAAGAACTTTACGAACTTGCTCGAATTTTCTTCGGATGAACCCCGTTACACCCCTCGTTCGGTGGCTTCTTTTGTCGGTTATTGTCATGAGACCTTTTATCTTTGTGAATGAGGTCTTCTCATTGGAGGGTGTAACGGGGTGAAAACCCTGACTAAGAAGAGCCCTTTCGAATCGATCCTCCGTCAAAATCGGGAAGCGATTGAGAAAAGCTTCACCCCGGATCAACTGGAGGGCCTTGAGAAAATCGCAGAAGTGATGGCCCAAGCGTTGCGGTCGGGTCGTAAGCTTCTCCTTTGCGGAAACGGGGGGAGTGCCGCGGATTCGCAGCACATTGCGGCGGAATTCATCGGACGATTCAAACGTGAGCGCCGAAGCCTTCCGGCTCTGGCGCTCACCACAGACACCTCGGTGTTGACCGCCGTGGGAAATGATTACGCGTACGAACAAGTCTTTTCGCGTCAGGTCGAGGGAGTGGGAGAGAAAGGGGATGTTTTGATCGCTCTTTCCACCAGCGGAAATTCAAAGAATGTCCTGGAAGCCGTCAAGCGAGCGAAAGGAAAAGGAATCCCGACCATCGGTTTTACCGGCGCTCGAGGGAGTGCCCTCAAAGAGCTTGCCGATTACTGCTTTCAGGCGCAGTCTTCCGAAGCCCCCCATATTCAGGAAGTCCATATTACCGCCCTTCATGCCCTCTCTGAGGTAGTGGAAGATCTTGTCCTTGCTTCAGAGTAAGATCCAATCACGCCGCCGGCTCGCTCGAATCGCCGAACGGTGCCGGAGAGCGGGCAAGAAAATCGTTTTCACGAACGGTTGTTTTGACCTTCTTCACATCGGACATGTGACCTACCTCCAGAAGGCGAGGCATCTTGGAGACGTCCTGATCGTCGGTGTGAATTCGGATGCTTCGGTGAAACGGCTCAAAGGCCCCGGGCGGCCCCTCACTCCCGAGAGGGACCGCCTCCGAGTCTTGGCGGGTTTGCAAGCGGTCGATTATGTGACCCTTTTTTCTGAAGAAACTCCTCTGGATTTGATCTGTGAGCTCCGGCCCCAGGTCCTCGTCAAGGGAGCGGATTGGAAAAGGCGAGAAATCGTCGGCGTGCGCGAAGTCGAATCGTGGGGAGGTAAGGTGAAACGAATCCCCCTTGTTCCTGGCCGCTCCACCACCGTATTCCTTCGGAAGATTCAGAGTCGATGAAACGTGAACTTTTGCGAGTGATTGATGCCAACTACAACCGGGCGAAGGAGGCCGCCCGTGTGGCGGAGGATATTGCCCGATTCTTCCTTCGCGATCGGCGCCTCACGGGCCGATTGAAACGGGTACGACACGATTTAACGAAGGCCCTCCTCGGATTTAAAGTCCCTTACCGGGATTTGGTGGAGGCTCGCCATTCCGAGGAGGATGTGGGTCGAGCCGGCCTGATTCGGGATAAGAGGCACCCCGGATGGAGAGATCTGATGTTAAGTAACCTCAAGCGGGCTCAGGAAGCAACGCGGGTCCTCGAGGAGATTTCTAAGATGGTGGAGCCCGGGAAGGCCCCCTCCTTCCAGAGGATTCGTTTCCGATTCTATGAACTGGAAAAAGAAAGTCTTCGAAAATTTTAAACTCTATGCGATCACCGACCTCACGGAGGAGGATCCCGAGATTTTCGCGAAGGTGGAGGCGGCTTACCGAGGAGGCGCGGATATCGTCCAACTTCGGTCTAAGAGATTAAGGGACGGCACCCTTTACCGCATCGGGATTCGATTTCGAAAGATTGCCAATCGCTTCCGTAAACTTTTTTTCGTGAACGATCGGCCCGATCTGGCGGTCGCGCTCAAAGCGGACGGACTCCACCTGGGCCAAGACGATTTCCCCATGGAGGCGGTCCGGAAGATTTTGGCCCAGGGACCACTTTTCGTCGGCCGTTCCACCCATAGCCTGGCTCAAGCCCTTCAAGCGGTGAAAGAGGGGGTGGATTATATTGGTGTCGGCCCCCTCTTCAGAACTCCAACCAAACCGAGTTATCCGCCGGTCGGGCTGGGTTTGATTCAAAAGGTGAAAGATCGAATCCCCATTCCCTTTGTCTGTATTGGGGGAATCGATCAGAGTAATGTGCGGCAGGTGGTTCGGGCAGGAGGCTTACGAGTGGCGGTGGTTCGTGCCGTCTTCGGTGCGCGCGACGTCGCTCAAGCGACGCGAGACCTTCGAAAGGCATTGGAGGGGGATGGAAAATAATTATTCGCTCGCGGTGATTGGCACCGTCGCGATTGATCACGTGGAGACGCCCTTCGGAAGAAGGGAACGGGCCTTCGGGGGATCCGCTTCGTATTTTTCTTACGCCGCAAGTTTCTTTTCTCCTGTGAGTCTCGTCGCGGTCGTTGGAAACGATTTCCCGGAGGAGTTCCGGAAGGTCCTCGAGGAAAGACCGATTGATTTGAGTCATCTCGAGCGCTCCAACGGGAAGACCTTCTTCTGGAGGGGGAAATACCAATTTGATATGAACACGGCCGAGACGCTTGAAACCCGATTGAATGTCTTAAACGAATTCGTTCCCAAACTCCATTTTTCCTCCCCTCCCGAATTTCTTTTTCTGGCCAATATCGATCCGGTCTTGCAAGAAAAGGTGCTTCGCGAAATCGGGAAGCCGAAGGCACGCTTTGTGGCGTGTGACACCATGAATTTCTGGATCGAAAAGAAACGGAGCGATCTCCTCCGGGTGCTGGCTCATGTCGATGCGATTGTGATCAATGAAGGGGAGGCGCGCCAGCTTGCGGGGGAGACCAATTTGGTTCGCGCCGCCCAGAAGATCCGTTCTTGGGGTCCGGGACAGGTCATCAGCAAAAAGGGAGAACACGGGGCCTTAGTTTTCGATGAGGGGAAATTCTTCGCCCTGCCGGCCTACCCTTTGGAAGCTGTTTTCGATCCGACCGGGGCGGGCGACTCGTTTGCAGGAGCCCTGATGGGATATTTGGCGAAGACAAGAGAGGTCAGTTTCGAGAACCTGAAAAAGGCCGTGGCCTTTGGTGCCGTCGTCGCGTCATTCACGGTGGAAGAATTCAGTTTGGACCGACTTCGTCGCCTCGATCTTCGTCAAATCGAAGAGCGGCTTGAAGTTTTTCGAAGGATCTGCTCTTTTTAATTTCGTCGGTCTCAGAGACGCGGCTATCGTATAATGGCATTACCCAAGCTTCCCAAGCTTGTGATGCGGGTTCGATTCCCGCTAGCCGCTCCACTCCCCAAGAGCAGTATCAATTTTTAGACGCAACTTCAATAATTACAAATAGTAGTATCATTTCTGTCTACAGAGTCCAAAAATAGCCCCAATTTTAGGAATGGAAAAAATGGGAAAAAAAATGGTAAAAATTTGCTGTCACCATTTGGCACACTTTATCAGGCCTGAATAGGTGCAGTTCCGGACCAAAAATAGTTGCAGATCCGGACCAAAAGTAAAGGTTTACCGCTCTCCCATAGGAAAATTCTTCC
>CAZMFE010000020.1:9522-13532 GCA_964565495.1 uncultured bacterium | reverse complement strand
AGGGGAAAGGACTCGATATTCAAATGCTCGAAGAGATTCATTTTCCTCATAGCCTTGGGCTCCTTTATAGCGCCTTCACCTATTATTTGGGATTTAGAGTCAATAGCGGAGAATATAAGGTGATGGGTCTTGCGCCTTACGGAAAGCCTCGGTCTGAAGAGACGATCTTGGAGAAATTAATCGACCTCAAACCGGATGGAAGCTTCAAGTTAAATTTAAAATACTTCACCTTTCCCCACGGCCTTAGAATGGTTGGAAGCAAATTCGAAAAACTTTTTGGCGTCCCTCGCCGCGATCCGGATACAGAGCTTAAACAAGTTCACTTTGATCTGGCGGCAAGCATCCAGAAGGTCACAGAAGAGGCCATGCTTCGGATGGCGAGGCACGCCTACGAGCTCACCGAGAGCCCACGCCTTTGCCTGGCAGGAGGTGTCGCGCTCAATTGCGTGGCGAACGGCCGAATCCTTCGGGAAGGTCCCTTTCGTGAAATCTTTGTCCAGCCGGCCGCAGGGGACGCCGGCGGGGCCTACGGGGTTGCGAGTTACATCGCTCACGCGATTTTTCGGAAGCCCCGCGTCGAAAAATGGCAGCAAGCTTTCTGGGGACCGGAATATTCGGATGAGGAGGTCCGCGAGACGCTCGATCACGAGGGGGCCGTCTACGAGGCCTTGGAAGAAAACGAGCTCCTTCGGGAAGTCGCTCGCCGCCTGACCGAGGGAAAAGTGATCGGGTGGGTGAGGGGGAGAATGGAGTTCGGACCGCGGGCCTTGGGTCATCGGAGCATCTTGGCCGACCCTCGGGATCCAAAAATGAAAGACACAGTCAACCTCAAGATTAAATTCCGCGAAACCTTCCGACCCTTTGCCCCCACGGTTTTGGAGGACCGTTGCTCGGAATATTTCGAACTGAATCAAGAAAGTCCCTATATGCTTCTCGTGGCGCCCGTCAGGCAAGACCACCGGACGATTCCTTCGGTCACGCACGTCGACGGTTCTGCCCGTATTCAGACGGTGAGCCGCAAGGAAGAACCGGTTTTTTATTCCTTGATCGATGAATTCCGCCGCTTGAGCGGTGTTCCCGTCATCATTAACACCTCTTTCAACGTTCGCGGTGAACCGATTGTCTGCACACCGGAGGAGGCGTGGCGGTGCTTTATGAGAACGGAAATGGATTGTCTCGTCGTCAATCGGTTTCTTCTGGATAAAGAAAAACAGACTCGCGAGGAAGAACCGCCCGAGGCCTGGCTTAAGAAAATTCCGCCCGATTAAGGGAAAAAGAGGAGGAGAGGGAGAATGGGAAGACTTGCCGTCCTAAGAGATTTTTGGAATTTTTTAATGGAGCGCAAGAAATGGTGGCTCGCACCGATCGTGATCGTTCTGCTTCTTTTGGGCCTTTTGATTGTTTTCACCGAAAGTTCAGCTCTAGCCCCCTTTATCTACACGCTGTTTTAGTCCGTGATTGACAGAATCGTCTATCTCGCGAGCCTTGTTTTTCTCGCCTCTTTGACTTTTTCGACCGCCCTGATGGAGATTTCGTTCGGGGTGGCGCTGGCGGGCTGGCTCCTTTTGAAGATGAAGGAGAAGAGTCCGCTTTCTTTTCCCTGTGAGCGAAAAATGTTTTTTTCGCTCCTCGTCTTCGTCTTTCTTTCAGTGATTTCCTTTTTCTGGTCCGAGTTTCCCAAGCAAAGCTTCCGTGGGATCTTTAAAATATTGCAGCAATTTTTCATTTTTTGGATTACGGCGGAAACGCTGATTCCTCAAGATCGGAGAGAAACAGCTCTCCGAGTCCTCGTCTTTGTTTTTCTTTTTTTGGGATTCGATGGGATGTGGCAGTATGTGGCCGGGAAGGATCTTTTAAGACAGATTCCGATCGAAATGGCTTCGTCCGGCCCGCGCGTTTCAGCCTCCTTCCATAATTACGGGCTTCTGGCCGCTTTTATTATTTCCTTCTGTCCGCTTTTGGTCTCTCAATTAGAGGGGAAGGCAAAAAAGAGCACTTTGTTTCTCACGGCGCTGGCGATTGTTTTTGGAGTTCTCCTTCTTTTCTGGACGCGGCTTCGGGGAGGTTGGATCGCTTTTCTAGCCGGCCTCGCCTTTTTTCTTGGTTTCCAAAGAAAAAGAAAATTTCTTCTCGGGATTTTGATAGCGGGAACCTTGGTTTCTCTTTTTTTTCTTCCACGGGAGATGACCATTCATTTGGACGGCCTGGGGAAAGAACAATCCCTCGTGGAACGGCTTTACCTCTGGGACCGAGCCATTGACGTTATCGAGGCTCGTCCCTGGACGGGAACCGGAATTAATACCTATAAGGTGGCCCACGAGAAATACGACCAGAGAGCGAGCTGGCGGGTGAAGGGGTACTATGCTCACAACGGTTATCTCCAGATTGCGGCCGAGACCGGCCTCCCCAGCTTGGCCTTTTTTCTTGCTTTTCTATTTTTCTATTTCAGAAACGCCTTCCAATTTTTGGCGCGGGGTTCAAGAAAAGGAGAGAAAGGCTCCCTGAGGGGGATTTTGGCGGGAGTGGCGGGGTTCTTGATTTTGGGAACCATTGACACCGTCTTCCATAACCCCCAGTCGGTCTTGGGGTTCTGGTTTCTGGCCGGTTGGGGGATTGCCTGTCAAAATGCCTTATTTAGCAAATCCTTGGTTGGGGCAAAGGGATGATCCATTGGACTCCCCTTGGTTTGAGGGGCTCGAGCTTTTTTGTGATTTCTGAAGCCAAATTCCACGCAAGGATCATCACGTAATCGGTGGGATGGTTGAAGAGGCGTTGCCTCGGGACGACTGGAATCTTTGCGCCCGGGGTGAGGAGATTTTGTTTGAGGGGATTGTCGTCCACCACATAATCGATCAGCGAAGCGTTGAACCCGCAAAAGTTGATGAGTGTATTTCCCTTGGCTGCCGCCCCATAGGCTGAGATCGACTTTCCCCGAGATTTTATTTGCCTGACAAAATCCACCAACTTTTCCCTCGCCCCGTAGACCCGCTTCGCAAATTCCTGGTAAACCGTAGAAGTGTTGTAGCCTTTTTTCGTCTCCCCGCAGCTTAATGTTTCCACTTCAGGGGAAACGGCGTGCCCCCCCTTTTTCTTCTGGATATAAACCCTGAGAGATCCGCCGTGGGAAGGAACCTGATCGATCGCGAAGATCTCCAATTCGAAAAGTGACAAAAGGAACTTGAGGGGAGCGAGGGTGATGTAGGAAAGGTGTTCATGATAGATCATGTCGAAGAACATCTCTTCAAACATGGTCATGAGATAAGGGAATTCAATCATCCATATCCCTTGGGGGGCGAGCAGCCGATTCACGTCTTGGCAGACGCCGTGAATATCATCGATGTGGGCAAAGACATTGTTGGCGCTTATGAGGTCTGCAGGGCCCCATTCTCTTAAAATAGTTTCAACCGCTGAGGCACCAAAATAGTCGGGAATTGTCCTTAATCCTTTTTGATTTGCTTCTTCGCTGAGATTCTTAGCCGGTTCCACCCCAATGGCTTTCATTCCCTCCTTCTCGTAACAGGAGAGGAGAAGACCGTCATTGCTCCCGATATCCACAGCAAGGGGCGCGGGCTTCTTTGTCAAAAGCTTGGCCTTCGCCCGCGCGGCATACTCGGCAAAATGCCTTCGAAAGGTTTCTGTGGTTGAACTGACATAGAGGTAATTCGAAAACATCCGTTCGGGTGGCACCACGTGGGAAAGTTGGACCAAACCACAGACCGAGCACCAAACAAGACGAAGGGGGCAGGTAAACTCCTCCTCCGGGGCCTGTTTCGGGGCGAGAAAGGAATTTGCGAGCGGCATCGTCCCCAAATCGAGAAAAGGTTCTGGTAACTGGCGTTGACAATAGCGGCAGCGACTCTTTTTATAGAGTTCAGTCTTTTCTCGAACCGGAGAAGGGGAGGGGGCCAAACTCAGGCCTCCGGCAGGGGGTTGACGGCGCTCACTTGGCCATGGCGAATGACCACATCGCCGCCTGAGGAGACCGCGATCTTTCCGTCGATCATTTCAAG
>CAZMFE010000020.1:0-9512 GCA_964565495.1 uncultured bacterium | reverse complement strand
GTTATGTCTTGAAATTGTATGTTCGCCAGAAGTTCAAGGATTTTATCCGCCACAAAATCGGCGCTCTGTTGACGCCCGGCATTCTCCCTGCCGAATAATTTTTCACGCATTTTTGTATTGATTCCTCCGGGGCAGACGGTGAAACACCGGAAACCCGCATCCGGATTTTCCTTGGCCGCTGTTTGTATCAGCGCCACGACGCCAAATTTACTTGCCGAATAGGCGCCCAGTCTCGGGAGCGCCCTTTTGCCGGCCAGGGAGGAGATTGCGACAAGCCAGCTCTTCTTTTGCTTTTTTAGGAGGGGAATGGCGTGTTTACAGACGAGAAAGGTCGAAACGAGATTGGTGGAAAGATGCTTCCCGAATTCACGAAGGTTTTGCTCTTCCAGGCGCTCGAGTTGGCCGCCGTAGCCGGCACTGTGAATGAGCCCGTCAAGGCGCCCCTCTTTTCGCCAGACCGAGGTCACGAAATGTTTCACGGCCGGTTCCGACGAAGCGTCTCCCTGAACAAGAAAAAAATAGCGGGAATTTGGAATTCGTTTTTTGGCAGCGGGCCAATTTTTTCGCGTGAGGGTGAGGCCGTAGACGGTGTCGCCCCGTTTGATGAATCTTTCCGCGAGACTGAGCCCCAGTCCCGAACTGGCTCCCGTGATAAGAACGATTTGTCCCAAAGCCTACTTCCGTTGCAACTCGGGATTCAGGTAGCCTTCGATGACGGGGAAGGCGATCGTGTCACCCTCGTATTTGCCGTCCTCTCTCTGGCGTGTGCTGAGAGCCAAAAAAACGGAATCTTCGGTGAACTTTTGGGCATGGGCGGTGAGGGGAGGGGTATCGACGATATCTCCCGGACGGACTTTGAGCACTTGTTTTTTCTCGGGATTCTGAGCTTCACAGGAGTGGCTTTCAAAGGCGCCGCTCACCAGATAAATATACTGGTGGTCTTTTTTATGGTAGTGGTTGCCTCGGACGGAGCCCTTTTTAGAGGTAATCAGGGCCACATGCCCAATCGGTCCTTCGAAAATATTAGTGATGGCTCCGCGAGGGTCCACGGCCCCGGGATCGATATGCCGGAGCGTCTCCATCAAGCCTCCATGAACCACTCGATGGTTCTCTTAAGACCTGTCTTTAAATCGTATTTGGGCTTGAAACCGGTAACGGATTGAAGCTTACGGATATCCGGGCAACGCCTTTTGGGATCGTTGGAGGCATAGACGGCATGGGGGGGATCGATATGGACAATTTCCACCGGATAAGGCATGGCTTGAGCCACCCACGCTGCAAGATCCTTCACTGAAATTTCTGGTTCGGCATTTCCCACGTTGAAACATTCCCCGTCTGCTTGAGAAAAGAGGACCCTGAAAAAAGCCTCAATCGCGTCGTTGATATAACAAAAAGATCGGGTATTTTTGCCGTCCCCGTGAATCGGGAGAGGTTCTCGTCTTAAGGCGTGCTCGATGAAATTCGGTAAGACGCGGTAATCATCCGGCCGAATGCCGGGCCCGTAGACATTAAAGGGTCTTACGATTTTTACCGGGATATTAAAGACTCTCCCGTAGGTCAAGCAAAGGGTTTCTCCGAAACGTTTGGATTCGTCATAACAGGCCCGTGGACCCATGATCGAGACGTTTCCGTTGTATGTTTCGGGCGTCGGGACATAACGATCGTCGGGGTCTCCGTAAACCTCACTCGAGCTCGTAAAGAGGAAGCTTTTCACATTCTTTTTTCGCGCAAGCTCCAACATGTTTCGGGTCCCAAGAGTACCCACGTCCATCGTCTCAAGCGGAAATTTGGTGTAATAAACAGGGGAAGCGATTCCCGCATTATGGATAATGTAATCCACCGGCTGATTGACATCGAAAGGTTCGATCACATTGTGTCTTTTAAAAACCAGGTGGTTCGTATCGACAATGGCTTGCTGTTCGTAACCGATGATAAAATTATCCAAAAGGAGGGCCGAGACCTTCTTGGTTAAAAGATGATCATTCAGATACCGGAGGAGCCAAACCATGTATTTCCCGAGGAATCCTCCGGTTCCGGTGATCACGAAGCTCTTCCCCTCAAAAAAGGGAATAAAATCCTTCAGGGACCTGGCCAGGTCCGCGATATCTTCCTGGATAATCTTTGAAAGGACTCGTTCGCCCATAAAGTGACAAATTCATATAATACTTGAAGTTAGTGCTTGAAGTAAATGTTCAACTTTCGGGGTATCCCTATTTCCGGTATAATGAGAGCTCCCGCTCGAATCGGGGTTCAATCCGTAAATGACTGTCGAACCACAGATTAGCTTTATTATCCCTGTTTACAATGAGGAGGAAAATATCCCGCATGTCCTCCAGGACCTCCACACGGTTCTGGAGGCCCACCCTGAATGGAAGGGAGAGGTCATTGTGGTGGAAGACGGAAGTCGAGACCGTACCCGTCCAGTCCTTCTCGAAACGATCAAAAGATATCCCCAAACCCAGCTGATTCTTCACGAACGAAATCAGGGTTATACCCCTTCCTTGAAGGACGGGATTCGGCGGGCCCGAGGACGGTATTTGATGTATATCGGGGCGGACGAAGAATTTGATTGCTCAGAATTGCCCTCTTTTGTGAATCTTTTATTAGATCACGGGGCGAATCGTACCGATATTATTTTGGGGGTTCGGTGGCAGAGGAATGCGTATCAGCTTTTTCGGTTTTTCCTTTCCGTCATTTATATTTTCCTCCTCAATTTCTTATTTAAGCTGCGGGTCAACGATTACAATTGGTCTCAGGCCTGGCCCCGGGAATTTTTTGAGAAGGTCCCGTTGAGGTCAAAATCGCTTTTTGTCCTTCCCGAGATCATCATCCGGGCTCACGATTTGAAATATAAAATCAAGGAAATCCCGTCCAATCACCGCGGAAGGCAAACTGGAAATTCTTCTGTGAACTTCCGGATCATGGCCCATGCACTCTTGGAGGCTCTTGGGTTTTGGTGTTATCGAAATTCCCCGCGTTATTCTCCGACGAAGTGAGGGTTTTAGCCATCGAAAGGAGGGTTCGGCGCCGATATCTTTTTAAGAAAAGATGGAAACGAGCAGCGGTGGCGATTCTGGACGGCCTCGGAATGGTGGGGGTATCCCTCCGGCGGATTTTTAAAAGACTCCCCCCCTTCAACCCCCAAAGGATCTTGGTGGTCCGGATCGATTCTTTAGGAGATGCTGTTTTAACTCTCCCCGCCCTCGAGGCGCTAAAGACCAGATTTCCGAACGCTCAAATCGACTTTTTGGTGAGTCCTGCCGTGCACGAGCTTTACGCTTTCCTTTTTCCCAATTCAAAGATCATCCTGTTTGAAAGAAATTGGCTCAGCGGAATGGGATCCTTCGGGGGAATATGGGGAGAATCCTTTTCAATCGTCAAGCAGCTGAAGGCGTCTCATTATGATTTGGGGATCGATTTCAGGGGTGATCTTCGAACGATCCTTTTGATGAGTCTGGCCGACATTCCTCACCGCTGGGGAAGAGAGGGGACCGGGGGAGGGTTTCTCCTCACTCACAAACTCCCGAATCCTTTTCAGAAGCATGAAATTTTGGAAAATGTCGAGTTGGTGTCAGAGAACGGCTCCTGTTTAAAGGTGGAATTTCCTCCCCTTCCCCATGCCGTGAGGAGATCGGAAATAGTTCAAGGAAAGAAGGTCATCATTCATGTGGGTGCGGGATACCCCTCAAAGCGCTGGTCGGCGGAAAATTTCGTGGAAGTCGCTAAGAGGATCAGGGAGAAAAGACTGGGAACCCCCATCTTTATCGGAACTGAAGAGGAGGGGAGTCTTTTGGGGCCTTATCGAAACCGGATCGGTGCGGGAATGGTTGATTTGACCGGAAAAACTTCATTTAAGGAGCTCCTCGAACTCCTGGCCGACACCGATCTTTATATTGGGAATGATTCGGGGCCGGCCCATCTTGCCGCCCTCCTCGATCGGAAGATCGTATTGATTTTTAGCGGGACCAATGACTTTAAACGGTGGGCTCCTTGGTCATCGAAGCTTCAACTGGTCCATCATCCTGTCCCTTGCTCTCCTTGTGAGGAAAGAGTGTGTCCTTTGGAAAGACAGATTTGTCTGGAAGAGATTCCGGTAGAGGAGGTTTTTTGTGCCGTCGAAAAAGCCCTCTCCAATTGACGTCATGGTGGATGCCCGGATGCTCGGACATTCCGGTATCGGAACCTACCTCCAAGGGCTCTTACGAGAATATGAAAAGGTTGCCTTCTTCCAAAAGCACTCGTTGGGGGTAGCCCTTTCTCCCTCCCTTTTTTCCCAAATCAACGGCTCCTTAAAATTATTTTCCTTTGACGCCCCCATCTACTCATTGAAGGAACAGGTGATGTACCCCTTCCAACTTAGAAAGGGGCGAGTCTGGCACGCCTCCCATTACAACATCCCTCTTTTAAAACGAGGCGTTCGTCTCATCGTGACGGTCCACGATTTGATTCATTGGATCTTTCGCAAGGAGTTCTACTCGCCCCTTCAGAGTCTTTATGCTCGATTCTTCTTTAAGAAGGTGACCCAACTCGCGGATCGGATCATCGCCGTCTCCCACCAGACTCGGGATGACCTGATTCAGTTCTTTGACGCTGACCCGGAAAAGATTCGGGTGATTTACGAAGGGGTGGCTCCTGAATTTTTCGAGCCCTGGAGTGAAGAAGATAAAAGAAAACTCATTCAAAAGTACCGATTACCGGAACGTTTTTTTCTCTATGTGGGACTCCTCAAACCCCATAAGAATGTAAAAGCCCTTGCGGAGGTTTTTCTGAGGTTAAGGAGTGAAGGGAAAATTCACTCGGGACTAGTCATGGTGGGGAAGAGAGACAAAAAATACCCACTCCTGACCGGCGACGGCCTTCATTATCTTTCCCAGGTTGGGTCTCGAAAGGAACTCGCCGGTTTCTATGCCGTCGCCCGGGCTCTTGTGCATCCTTCTTTTTACGAGGGTTTCGGCCTCACTTGCCTCGAAGCCATGGCTTCGGGAACGCCGGTGATCGTTTCCCGTGTCGCCTCACTTCCGGAAGTGGTTGGGGAGGCTGGGTATTACGTGGATCCTTACTCTGAAGAATCTCTCAGGCAGGCGATCTTGGAGATCGAAGAGAATGATGCGTTGTGTAGGGAATTAAGCGAAAAAGGAAAGCTGAGAGCACGTCAATTTAACTGGCCGAAAGCCGCGAGGGAGACCATAGAGGTTTATGAAGAACTCTTGTCTTAGCGTTGCCATTGTTCACGATTGGCTGATTCATATGCGGGGCGGGGAGAAGGTCTTGGAATCTCTCGCCGAAGTCTTTCCCAACGCCACGATCTATACTCTTTTTTCTAACCGAAAGCGTCTTTCTCCAGCCCTTCAAAGAATGAAGATTAAAAATTCGATCCTTCAGTATTTCCCGGGGATCCGCGTTTATTATCGTTGGCTGCTTCCTCTTCTTCCCTTTGTCATCCGGACCCTTCGGATGGAGGAGGTTGATCTCGTGATTTCCTCAAGCCACTGTGTAGCGAAGGGAGTTCGAGTACCTCCGGGAGCGAAACATATTTACTACTGTCATACGCCGATGAGATACCTTTGGGGCTTTGAGGAGGAATATTTTGGTAAATTCCCCAAAGGGTTTCTTTTCCTGCTTCGGCCGATTTTCGATTCCCTGCGCAAGTGGGATGTTGAGACAAGCAAAAAAGTGGATCATTTTCTTTGTAATTCAGAGGCGGTCAGGAACCGGATCCGTAAAATTTATGGACGGGAGGCGACGGTGATCCATCCGCCGGTGGATACCCAATTTTTCAGGCCCAACGCCAAACCTGCAAAGGGGGATTATTACCTGATCGTTTCTGCGCTGACACCCTATAAACGGATAGACCTTGCCATCGAAGCTTTCAACGGCCTCGAACGTAAACTTCTCATCGCAGGAGACGGTCCTTTACGGGAACAGTACGGAAGGGGAGTCAAAAAGACGACCATCCGCTTTCTAGGGAAGGTATCTGATGACGAGCTGCGCCATCTTTACACCGAGGCGAAGGCGCTCATTTTCCCGCAGGAAGAGGATTTCGGAATCGTCTCTCTCGAGGCCCAGGCCTGCGGGACGCCGGTGATCGCCTACGCCCGCGGAGGGGCCTTGGAAACGGTAAAAGACGGTGTCTTTTTTCAGGAACAGAGTCCTCGGGCGATTCGCGAGGCGGTGATCCAGTTTGAATCCAAGCGATTTGATCCCAACTCGTTACGTCAAGAAGCCCTTCGATTTGACAAAACAACTTTTAAAACTAAGATAAAGAAGACCATCGAAGATGTTATCCGCTAGAAGACGATCATTTCAAGTTTGGTGTACCTGTTTCGGGGATCTGCTTGCGCTTTTCCTGAGTTTTTTGACTGCCTACTGGGTTCGCTTTTCAGAACTCATCGTCGCCGCCCCTCACGGGATCCCTCCTTTTGGCGAGTACCTGAGAGCCCTTTTGATTGTCATCCCGGTTTACCTTTGGGTCTTTCGTTCCTATGGGCTTTATCAGCCCGGTCGGCAGGGACGAAGGGTGGAGGAAATTTTCACGGTTCTCAAAGGGGTCACGATGGGGAGTCTCCTTTTGATGGCGCTCACCTTTTTTTATCGAGAATTTTCCTACTCCCGCGTCTTCCTCGTCTTTCTGTGGTTTTTTGTCGGATTCTGGGTAAGCCTCTTTCGCTATGGGTTGATTCAATGGACGTACCGGCTGAGGAGAGAGGCCAAGGATCTCCATCGCGTCCTCGTCGTAGGAGCGAACCGCAATGCGAGGAACTTGATCCTGTGGGCGAAACAAAATCCCCACCTGGGTCGCGAGATCGAGGGGGTTTTGTCGGAGGCGAAGGAGGGGGTCGGCAAACACTTGGAGGGGATTCCGATTATCGGCACCTTGGAAGAATGCGAACAAATGGTTGAAAAGATTCACCCCGACGAGGTGATCGTGGCCGATCCCAATCTCCCGAAGGAAAAAATTGCGGACTTGCTTCTTCGTTGCGAAGACGGCCTCGTTTCCTTTAAGGTGGCAGCGGACCTTTACGGAATCGTGACGAGCAATTTGGATGTGGAATATATTGCTTCAGTTCCCTTGTTGGGGCTTCGTTCCCTTCCCCTGGATGACCCTTGGAACCGCGCCGCCAAAAGACTTTTCGATCTCCTTGTCTCTCTATCGCTCGTGCTCGTTACAGCTCCGCTCTGCCTCGTTGCCATTATCGCGATCAAGGTGACGGACGGGGGGGCCGTTTTTTATGGCCAGGAACGCGTGGGACAAGACGGAAAGCACTTTGTGCTTTATAAATTTCGTACCATGCGTCCGGATGCAGAGAAGGGGACCGGACCGGTTTGGGCGAAGACAGAGGACGAGCGGTGTACGCCGATCGGACGAGCACTTCGAAGGTTCAATATTGACGAACTCCCTCAACTTTGGAACGTGTTGAAGGGAGATATGAGTTTGGTCGGACCGAGGCCTGAGCGGCCCCACTTCGTGAATCAATTTCGGAACGAAATTCCGCGTTACATGGTCCGGCACAAAATCAAGTCCGGGATCACCGGATGGGCACAGGTGAATGGGTTACGAGGGAATACCTCACTTCAGGAACGAATCAAGTATGATCTCTACTATGCGGAAAATTGGTCTCTTTTATTCGATCTCGAAATTCTCTTCATGACGTTGTTTGCCTTCAAAAATGCCTACTAACACGCCCTTCCCCTCACCCCAACCCTCTCCCCTTGAGGGGAGAGGGAAGGGGGAGGGGTCCCTTCCTATTTCTGTCATTATCATCGCCAAAAATGAGGAAAGGCGTCTTCCCGATTGTCTAACAAGCGTCGCTTGGGCGAAAGAGATTGTCGTGGTTGATGATGAAAGTCAAGATCGTACGTGCGCCATTGCCCAAAAAGCGGGCGCAAAGGTTTTCCGCCGGACGATGGATATCGAGGGTCGCCAGAGAAATTTTGGTTTTGATCAAGCCAGCCAACCTTGGATTCTCAGTTTGGACGCCGATGAGCGGGTTTCACCGGAACTGGCCGAAGAAATCGCCGAGGCCATTCAAAATTATCAGGGTGATGAAAGTCTCGTAGGCTTCCGCCTTCCGATTCGAACTTACATCGGCTCCCGTTGGATTCGGGGGGCGGGTTATTACCCTGCGAGGAAAGCCCGACTTTTTCGCAAAGGAAAATTTCGTTATGAAGAAGCGCGGGTTCACCCCCGGGCGCTTTATGAGGGAAAGATGATCGCTTTAAACGGTGATATTCTTCACTATTCGTGCGCTCATCTTGGAGAATTTATCAACAAGTTTAACCGCGAAACGACCTTGGAGGCTGAGAAATGGACTCTCGACGGCCGAAAAGCGACTCTGGCCCGGACCCTTCGAAAAACGATCGATCGGTTTCTCAAGAATTACTTCCTCAAAGGAGGCTGGCGAGACGGGGCGATGGGTTTTGCCATGTCTGTTTTCCACGGTCTTTATCAATTCATCACCTACGCCAAGTATCGAGAAATGAAGCAGTGCCCCTCACCCTTACCCCTGCCTGGCCGGCAGGCAGGCTCTCCCCCCTCTCCGCCAGAGGCGGATCCGCCTCTGGCGGAAACGGGGAGAGGGGAGAGTGAGGGGGGGCATGTTGTTTTCGTCGACCGTGACGGTGTCATTAACGAGGATCTCTTCGATTATGTAAAAGAGTGGGACCGCTTTCGGTTCCAAGAAGGCGTTCTGGAGGGATTAAAGCGTCTGACAGAAAGTGGATACAAAATCATTTTAGTCTCTAATCAGGCTGGCGTTGGCGACGGACGCTTTCCTGAAAAGACACACTGGGAAATTCACCAAAAGATGCTCGATATCTTTCAGAAGGAGGAAATCCGCCTCCACGCCAGTTATTACTGCCTCCACGGAAAAGAGGCTGGCTGCGGATGCCGCAAGCCCAAAACAGGACTCTTTCAACAAGCGACTCAGAACGGTCTCATTTTCGATCGCTCGAAAACCTATTTTGTAGGAGACAAGGTGAGCGATATCGAAGCGGGAAAAAACTTCGGCCTCCGAACCATCCTCATCCGGACCGGTTACGGCGCGCAACATGAGACGATTTGTCAAGGCTCACTCGAGCCCGACGCGGTAGTCGATAATTTTCGGGAAGCGGTCAACCGCATTTTATGCGGATAGCAGTTATTCATGCTTCCGCAGGGCATGGCCATGCGAGAGCTGCCGAGGCCATCCGAGAGGGATTGATCGCCTCGGGCGTTCCGGAGGAACAGATCCTTCTTCTCGATGCCCTCGATGAGACCCCCGCCTGGTTTCGCGCACTTTACACCTCTGTTTACTATTATTCCGTGAAACACACCCCCCAGGCCTGGGGCGCTGTCTATAAGCTCTTCGACCTTCCTTTTGTTTATCGAAGTCTGGCAAGGCCCCTCCGCCGCTTGGTGAATGGAGGGGTGGCGAAAGGTCTTGTTAGGAGGATGATTCAAGAGAAGCCGGATGCGATTTTGTTCACCCATTTTCTCGCTCCGGAAGTCCTTGGACGAGCCAAGGAAAGGGGCC
>CAZMFE010000019.1:0-13993 GCA_964565495.1 uncultured bacterium | reverse complement strand
TGAATTCCCACGACCCTCAACAAGAAGGCAAGTCCCAGAATTCCCGCCAAGGCGAGATTCCTTTTCTTCATAGAAGTGGGGAGGCTCAAAGGTGAATCCATGGGATCCGGATGACATCCCACAGCATTCTTAGTGAATCTTTGAGGATGTGAACACGGCTCTGGGGGGAATTCCGCCAGGTCACTGGAACTTCGGCAATCCGATATCCCCTTTTTTGAGCCAGGTAGAGGACCTCGGCATCGAAGGAGAAACCCTTAAGTTTTTGGGCCTGAAAAAGACTCCGGGCCGCTTCCCGCCGAAAACATTTGAAGCCGCATTGAGAATCTTGAATCCTTTTAAAACTCGTGAGCCTCGCAATCCGATTAAAAATTTTCCCCATCGTCTCCCGCAGAATATTCTGGTGGATCTGGACGTGGGACTGGGGCAAGGCGCGGGAACCGATGGCAATATCGAATCCTTTTTCTAAGTGAGCCATTAATAACTCCGCCTCTTCGATGGGAGTCGAAAGATCGGCGTCGGTGAAAAGAAGATAGTCCCCCTCCGCTTCCAGCATTCCCCGCTTGACGGCTGCCCCTTTTCCTTGATTGAGGTTTTGTTTCAAAATACGGTGGGGAAAGCCGGCGAGTTTCTCTTCGGCCACCTCGGTTGTCCGATCCCGGCTTCCGTCATCGACCACAATAATTTCGGAGGTGTACTTCTGTTTTTGAAGATAAGCCACAATTTGCGCGAGCGTTGGGGCAAGTCTTTTTTCTTCGTTAAAACCGGGAATGACAACCGAGAGGTGAGGGGTCATTTGACCTTTTGCCGCCATTCCTGTAAGAGTTCCCGCAGGCCGTCCCAAATCGACCCTCGGGGACACCAACCGAGCCTCTTGAGCTTTGAAGAATCGAGGACCGCATGGGGAGGATCATTTCGTCGTAACCTTGAGGAAAGGACTTTAACCTTGAAGCGAACATGGCTCTCTTCGGCCAAGAAATCAAGCACCTCTGACAGTCTGATTCCCTTCCCGGTTCCTACGTTGTAAATCTCTCCCGCCCTTCCCCGTCGGGCCAATAGATCATAAGCCCTCACACTATCCCGGACATGGAGGAAGTCGCGCGTCAGGTTGATATTTCCAACCTTCAAGACCGGAGGTCTCTTTTTTCTTTCCATGAGGGCAACCTGCCGGCAGAAGTCGGACAGGACATACGTTTCCTTCTGTCCCGGACCGGTTTGATTCAAAGCCCGAGCGATCACCACTGAGACGCCGTGTGCTTTAAAGAAATTAAGCGCCGCTATCTCCATGAGAAGTTTACTTGCCGCATACGGATTCAGGGGGTTTGCGGGATCCGACTCCGAGACTCTTTTCTTTTTAAGGAAAGTCAATCCATAAACCTGGGCGGAGGAAATCAAAACCACACGGGCTTGAGAGGCGAACCGGACGATCCCTTCAAGGAGAAAGATCGAGGCAGCGACGTTTAGCTGAAGAGTGCGCCCGGGTTCCTTCCAAGACTTCGAGGAGACTGCCTGGCCGGCAAGATGAAAGACGGTGTTTGGCCGCGACTGGCGAATTAAGCCTAACACCTCCGGATAATGCGTTAAGTCGGCCCGAACCCACCGAACAGGAAAGGGAAACCGACGTCGATGACGGTGGTAACAAGCCCAGATTTCAAATCCCTTTTCGTGAAGGTAAGGAACGAAGTGGCTTCCGACAAAGCCGCTGGCACCGGTCACAAGGACTCGTTTCATGCTGACACTGTCATTGCGAGCGAAGCGCCCGCCACAAAGCTCGGCGGGTCCGCCGTTTTGGGTGGCGGAAAGCAATCTCAGAAACGGGATTGCTTCGTCCCGCCGCGGAGCGGCGAGACTCGCAATGACGGAGCCGCTCAAGGTCCGCCTCGACCATCATTTTTACAAGTTCTTCAAACGAGACCTTGGGCTTCCATCCCAGAACGCGACGGGCCTTTGAGGCATCACCACAAAGGAGGTGGACTTCGGCAGGGCGAAAAAGCGTTCGATCCTCCACCACGTATCTCCTCCAATGCAGTCCCGCGGTCTTAAACGCGAGTGCTGCGAATTCACGTACGGAGTGGGTTTGACCGGTCGCGATGACAAAATCCCGAGGCCTCTTCTGCTGGAGCATCAGCCACATGGCCTGCGTATAGTCCCCCGCAAAACCCCAATCCCGCTTCGCCTCAAGGTTGCCGAGGGCGAGCTTTTTCGCAAGCCCCAATTTAATTCGAGCCACACCGTCGGAAATTCTCCGCGTGACAAACTCCTTTCCCCGCCGGGGCGATTCATGGTTGAAAAGAATTCCGCTCACCGCGAAAATCCCGTAACTCTCCCGGTAATTCACCGTGATCCAATGACCGTAAAGCTTGGCTACCGCGTAAGGATTCCGTGGATAAAAGGGGGTCTTTTCGTTTTGCGGGCTTTCGCTCACCTGACCGAACATCTCGCTTGAAGATGCCTGATAGAAGCGGATGCTGCGGTCCACCAGCTTGATCGCTTCCAGCATCCGGGTCACCCCCAGCGCTGTAAATTCGCCGGTCAGGACCGGCTGCTCAAAGGAGGTCGGCACGAACGACTGTGAGGCGAGGTTATAAACTTCTCGGGGGCGAATCTGCCTCAGCAGATTGATGAGGGAGAGCTGGTCGAGAAGGTCCCCCTGCACGAGCTCAATGTGTCCGATGAGGTGAGCGATCCGTTCGAAGGTCTCCGTGCTCGACCGCCGGACCATTCCGAAAACCCGATATCCCTTTTCGAACAGGAGCTCCGCCAAATACGATCCGTCCTGCCCCGTAATTCCGGTAATGAGAGCGGTTCTCTTCTTCATGGCCGTGTCTCGCCTACCGATACCTTAGCGTCTCCCAAGAGCCTTCCTAAAATAAGCGACCGTGATCTGGAGGCCATCCTCAAGCTTCACCTTGGGCTCCCAGCCAAGTTTCTTTCGAGCCAGACGAATGTCGGGGCATCTCACTTTGGGATCATCCTGAGGAAGCGGCTTAAAAACGATTTCACTCTTGCTGGCGGTCAGCTCAATCACTTTCTTTGCCAAATCAAGAAGAGACATTTCTCGAGGGTTCCCCAAATTGACGGGCTCCTGAAGAGACGAGAATAACAGCTTCCGGATCCCCTCGACCAAATCGTCAATGTAGCCGAAACTTCTTGTCTGGCTCCCGTTTCCGAAGACCGTGATCGGCCTTTCGGTAAGCGCCTGGGTAATAAAATTGGGAATGGCTCTTCCATCGTTGAGGCGCATCCGTGGGCCGTAGGTATTGAAAATTCTCGCGATCTTCGTCTCCATCTGGTGAACCCTCTGGTAGGCCATGGTGAGGGCTTCGGCGAAACGTTTCGCTTCATCGTAAACTCCCCGCGGCCCCACCGGATTCACATTCCCCCAGTAATCTTCCGATTGCGGGTGGGCCAGGGGATCGCCGTAAACTTCCGAAGTGGAAGCGAGTAGATAAGCGGCCCGTTTTGCCTTCGCCAGGCCCAAGGTGTTGTGCGTTCCGAGAGAACCGACCTTGAGGGTCTGAATCGGATAGTTGAGATAGTCTGCGGGACTGGCAGGGGAAGCGAAGTGAAGGACATAATCGACCGGGCCCGAGATCTCGATTCCGTCACAGACATTCTGCTGAATGAAAACAAAATGTTTTTCGCGGCGGCAAAGGGCTAGATTCCCCTCGGTCCCGGTTAGAAAATTATCGATGCCGATCACCCGATGGCCCTCTCCGACAAAGGTCTCTGCCAGGTGGGAGCCGATAAATCCCGCTACCCCCGTGATTAAAATCGTTTTCAAAGCCGAACCACTTTGGAGGAACGAAACGCGGGATGAGCGACGTTACGCGTGTCAAAGATCATTCGGGCGTGTTTCGCCACCAGGCCGTAAGGGGTCCGAGAATGGTTTGTGGCGACGATGACGAGGTCTTTTTTGCGAAGATTCTCCCGACTGAGGGCCTCGGATCGAAGCTGGAACCGGTCGTTTTTTAACTCCGGCACATAGGGGTCGTGGTAGCTCACTTGCGCCCCCAGGCTTTGAAGGCCATGAATGATCTCGAGGGCCGGAGATTCTCTCGTATCCGCCACCTCCGGCTTGTAGGAGACCCCTAAGACGAGGATCTTCGACCTACTCACTGCCTTCCGGGCTCGGGCATTGAGGCTGTAAACGGCCCGTTCAACCACAAATCGGGGCATCTCGGCATTAATGCGGCGAGCCAATTCAATAAAATGGATATCCACTCCGTGCAGCCGAGCCTTCCAAGAAAGATAGATCGGGTCGATTCCAATACAATGCCCCCCAATCCCTGGGCCCGGATAAAACGGCATGAAGCCAAACGGCTTGGTGGAGGCAGCCCGTACCGCCTCCCAGATATCGATCCCCAGGGCCCCCGCCACCTGGGCGAGCTCGTTGACCAGGCCGATATTGACGATTCGGAAAGTATTTTCGAGAAGCTTGGCCATCTCAGCGGTTCGGGCGGAGGAGACGGGAAACACCTTTTCCAACACGCTTTGATAAACCCGGACGCCCAGACGGGTACAGACCGGGGTGATTCCTCCCACGACCTTCGGGATCTTGGACAAAGGGAACTTTTTGTTACCGGGATCGATCCTCTCGGGTGAGAAACAGAGAAAGAAATCGCGGCCCACCTTAAGCCCCGAATGCTCCAGCGTGGGAAGGACTACCTCCTCGGTTGTTCCCGGATAGGTCGTGCTTTCCAAGATCACCAGTTGACCGATCTGAAGGTGATCCCGGATCGCCTCGGTGGCCTTCAGAACATGGGAAAGATCGGGATCCTTGACCCGGTTGAGCGGAGTCGGGACACAGATAATAATCACGTCCGAATTTGCAAGGGGGTCATAGGTCTCCGTGGCCTCCAGCCGCCCCCGGCGCACGGCCTGACGGACCTGGGCGGTAGAGACGTCCTCAAGGTAAGACTTGCCGGCACGAATCTTTTCGATGCGGCTTAGGTCCAAATCGATTCCGACGACCGGGAATCCTTTACGGACGAAGGCCATTGCCAGGGGGAGACCGACGTAACCGAGACCCACGATGGCGACCTTTGCCCTCTTGGCAGAAATCGAATTCCACAACGCTTTTCCAGGTCTAGGCTTTCGCACAGGGTAAGGTACTATCCTCCTCAAGGTAAGACTCCAGAGCCGCCTCCCAGGGGCGCAGCTCGATCCCAAAATGGGTCTTCAGTTTCTCCGTCCAGAGCGCGGAATTTCGGGGGCGGAGCGCGGGCCTCCGGGGAGCCTCTTTGCTTTCCACAGGGAGAATGAGGTTCGGTGGGTAATTTCTTTTCTTTAAAATCGAACGGGCAAACTCATAACGAGAAACGACCCCTTCATTCGCAACGTGATAAATCTGATTCTCATGACCCGAGGCTTGTCGGGAGGCGAACCCGACGATCTGGCCGACGGCCTCTGCCAAATCTCCGGTATAAGTAGGATTCCCAAACTGATCCGACACCACCTGAAGCGTTTTCCCCTCTTCCGCCTGCCTCAGGACCTTACGGGGAAAATTATTTCCCTGTCTCCCGAAGAGCCAGGAGGTGCGGAGAATGAGGAATCGCCGCGCGCGTAAGAGAACGTATCTCTCGGCCAAGAACTTGGTTTCTCCATAAACATTGACCGGGCGGGGGACATCTTCCTCCCCATAAGGATCCGACTTAGACCCGTCAAAGACAAAATCCGTACTAAAGAAAATCAGCAGGGCGCCCGCCCGGTTCGCCGCCTCGGTGACGTTCCGAGTCACCTCCAAGTTCCCCGTGAGCGCTTCCCGGCGGTTCGTTTCACAGCGGTCGACATCCGTCATCGCGGCCGCATGGAGGATGACTTCGGGTTTTTGGTCGGAAATCAGCTCATGGACCAACCTGAGCTCGGTAAGGTCCCCCCTTTGAAAAGGGATCTCTAAATGGGGGGCCGGGTTTCGCCCGATACCCACGAGGGAATGTTTTGAGGCCAGATGAGCGGCAAGGTCCGTCCCGAGCATCCCACCAGCTCCCGTGATGAGAATCTTCATCATCTCTCTTTTGTTTTCTGTCTTCTGTCGTCTGTTCTCTTTCATTTTATTTGACCGTGAATTTATCCTGCTTGAGCGGCTGCCACCACTCCGAGTGGGTTCGGTACCAATCGACTGTTTTCTGAAGCGCCTCTTCGAAAGAATGGCGAGGATGAACTCCGAGATTTTGCACTTTAGAGGTGTCGAGCGCGTAGCGGAAATCGTGGCCGGGGCGGTCCCCCACGAATTCGATCCGGTCTTTTCCCAATCCGAAATAGCCGAGGATCTTCAGTGTCAATTCCAGGTTGCTGAGTTCGTTCCCACCTCCCACATTATAAATTTCACCGTTCTTGCCTCGATCAAAGATCTCGCCGATGGCTTCACAATTGTCTTCGACATAAATCCAGTCCCTGCGGTTTTCGCCCGTTCCGTAAAGGGGGACTTTCTTCTTTTCGAGCAAATTCGTGATAAAAAGTGGAATCACTTTCTCCGGGTACTGGAACGGCCCGAAATTATTGGAGCTCCGGACAAGGATGGCCGGAATGCCGAAGGTGTTCTCGTAAGCCCGGACCAGGAGGTCGGCCGAGGCCTTTGAAGCGGCGTAAGGACTATTCGGTTTGAGGGGAAACCCTTCGTCCGCCTTCCCTCGCTCGATCGAGCCATAGACTTCGTCCGTGGAGATATGGATGAAGCGCGCGATTTTGAATCGGCGGACGACTTCCAGGACATTTCGAGTCCCGAGGATATTGGTTTGAAGAAAATCGCTGTCGTCATCGATCGAACGATCCACATGAGTCTCCGCCGCGAAATGAACAACGGCATCGACGCCGTCCGAGGCCCTTTCGAGGGAGGTCAAATCACAAACATCTCCTTGGATAAAAAAATAGCGGGGGTGGCCCGCCAGCTCGCGGAGGTTGGCGAGATTCCCGGCGTAGGTGAGTTTGTCAAAATTCACAACCTCCCAATCGGAATGAGTTTTTAGAAATCGACCGAGGAAGTGGGAACCGATAAACCCCGCACCACCTGTTATGAGGGCCTTCTTCACAAAGTGATCTCCAAGAAGTTTCTATCAATGAAATAAGAAAAATGTCGACCTGAGTGGTGCGGGGTAAACCCCGCACCACCGGTGACAAGAAGTCTCTTCGGACTCACGAGGATCCCCCCTTGGCCTTTCGAGCGACCAGGAGATTCGCCCGCAAGAGAGAATCAAAAGTCCCCGCGTCCGTCCAGAATCCTTCCAAGAGGTCGTACTCAAGCAAACCTTTTTCGAGATACCGATTGTTGACGTCGGTGATTTCAAGTTCTCCCCTTCCGGAAGGCCGCAGCCTCCGAATCATATCAAACACCTGGTTGTCATACATGTAGATCCCCGTGACCACGTAAGGACTCTTCGGTCGTTTCGGCTTCTCGGTAATCCGTACAATCTTCTTGCCGTTGAGCTCGGCAACGCCAAAGCGTTCCGGATCTTCAACTTTCTTTAAAAGAAGCCTGGCTCCCCCCTTTTGTCTCCGAAACCGTTCCACAAAGGGGCGAATTTCCTGCTCAATAATGTTGTCTCCGAGCATGACCACCAGTTTGTCTCCGTCGGCGAAATCTTCAGCCAACGAGAGCGCCTGAGCAATTCCCCCCTCTCCTTCCTGATAGGTATAATCGATGTGGGTGAGGCCAAACTCGCGGCCATTCCCTAAAAGTCGCAGGAATTCCCCCGCGGAGTTACCGCCGGTGACGATGAGGATATCCCTAAGTCCCGCCCGGACGAGGGACTCCAGCGGATAATAGATCATCGGTTTGTGGTAAACCGGCAGGAGGTGTTTGTTGGTAATCTTCGTGAGGGGATAGAGACGAGTTCCCAATCCGCCGGCAAGAATGACCCCTTTCATCGCGACCTCTCTCGATCCACCATTCCCCAGTCGTAAGGGATTTTCTCTGAAAAAGGGTTTTCTCGAAACTCGTCAGGTTCCTGGTAATGATAAAGCTCTGTGGGGAGGTTGAGAATCATGGCGTCTTCTTCGCCGACCGCGGTAAAGCCGTGGAACACATAAGGAGGAATTTTAACCAAGAGGGGCGAATCGAGACTCAGGATAAATTCATTCACTTCCCGGTAAGTCTGCGAGTTTTCCCGACCGTCATACAGGACAATCTTCGCGGTCCCTCGAAGACAGCAGAAATGGTCGAATTGTTTTTTATGGTAGTGCCACCCTTTGACGATTCCAGGATGGACCACGGTGACATAGCATTGGCCAAATCGGTCAAAAATGGATTCGTCGGAACGGAGGATTTCCATCAACATCCCCCGCTCATCCACCATCGGTTTTAGCTTTTTGACAACAACGTCTTGAATCATCCTTCAGCGCCCGATCGCGTAATACTGAAAGCCAAGCTTTTTCAGTCGTTCAGGATCATACATATTCCGTCCGTCAAAAAGAATGGGCCGGTGCATCAGCTTCCTGATCCGCTTGAAATCAATCTCGATAAATTCCTGCCACTCGGTCAAAACGGCAAGGGCATCCGCTCCCCGCGCCGCCTCGTAAGGGCTGCGGACGAAGGTTCCCTTTTTAAGGATCCGCCGTGCCTCCCCCATTGCCTGAGGGTCGTACAGCCGCAAGGAAACCCCCTCCGCCAAGAGGGCTCTGACCACATCCAGGGAGGGAGCAAAACGCATATCGTCCGTGTCCGGTTTGAAAGCCAGTCCCAGAATTCCTATCGTTTTCCCCTTAAGATTCCACATCTGTTTACGGATTTTTTCGACGAAAGCCTTTTTTTGCGTGTCGTTGATTTCCAGAACCGATCGCAGCAGGGTGACATCCACGCCCAATCTTTCTCCAATTCGGATAAAGGCCCCGAGATCCTTCGGAAAACAAAAGCCGCCGAATCCGATTCCTGCGTTGAGAAAACTCCGGCCGATTCTCTTATCCGAACCTATCCCTTCCGCCACTCTTTCAACGTCCGCGCCCACCGCCTCGCACATCCGCGCAATCATATTGATAAAGGAAATTTTCGCCGCCAAAAAGGAGTTCGAGGCGTGTTTGATCAACTCCGCACTCTTGATGTCGGTAACAAAAATGGGCGCCGTCAAGGGACGGTAAAGGTCTTTGAGCGTTTTTTCCGCACGCTTCGATGCCACGCCGATGACCACACGGTCGGGATAGAGAAAATCTTTGATGGCGGATCCTTCACGAAGGAATTCAGGGTTTGAGGCAACGTCAAAATCGACGCGGCGGCGGCGGTTGGCTTCAATGGTGCGGCGAACCCATTCGCCGGTTTCCACGGGCACGGTACTTTTGTCCACCACCAACCGGTAGGAGGTCATCGTGCGCGCGATCTCGCGGGAAACGTTCTCCACTGCCGTCAGGTCCGCCTCTCCGTTGTCCTTCGGCGGCGTTCCTACACAGACGAAAAGAATCTCGGATCGACGAACGGCCGTGGCAATCTCGGAGGTGAATGAAAGCCTCCTCTCCCGCAAATGGGTCTGAATCATTTCCCGAAGTCCCGGTTCGTAGATGGGGGGCTTCCCTTTTTTGAGCAGGGCGATCTTGCGAGAGTCTTGATCCACGCAGATGACCTCGTGACCGAGATGGGCAAAACAAGCTCCCGTCACCAATCCAACGTGCCCTGAGCCGATGATTCCGATTTTCATGGTGGAGGCCTAGAGAATGAGACTAACCTTCGAAGCCCGCAGGAGCCTGACCCGAACCCGCAACCGTCCTCCCAATCCTCGGTTCTGAAAAACTCGCTCGGTTGCCCGATTTGAGGGGGAATTCTGGGAAGGCCTTGAGCCGAAACAGGAAGAAAATCTCCTTGTTGGAATTATCGATATCCGAGTTCCTGACGTTGTAACCCAAGTCCAATAGAAAATCGTGAAGATCGCGAGTGGCCGAGATTTGCCATTCCTCCACCTCGTGATCCTCTGCATCCCAACGGAAGTGGGCCCCGATTTGCCAACGATCGTTCAGCCACCACCCCACGTCGAAAACGAACTGATTATTTCCCCCGGAGCCGAGGAATTTGTTTTCCGACACCAACCGGTGGCCAAACAAAACATGAAAGCGGTTCTTCCGGACCAGCAGATCTTGATTGAACTCCCGAAATTTATCTCGAATCATGTCGTATTCAAAGCGGATTTCGAACTGGAGCCACTCGTAAGGCCGCACCTCAAGTTCCCCCGACCAAATCGATAGCCCCGATCGGGAATGCTCTTTGTCGGGATGGAAGTCGTAACTGAGAAACGTATTGAGGCTCACGAAATCGACCCGCTGCATCTTTCCCGCGACCACTCGCTTCGTTTGAATCCGGTTCTCCAGGCCGAAGGTGACCCGGTGGGCGTCATCGATGGTGTCGACCGAATCGAATTCGGTCAGCTCTTCATCGCTGATGGAGGAGTGAAGCGTACTGTCGTAACGCACACTGGGCTCAAAGACGTGCCGAAGCTGGTTGATTTCGATCCCCAGAGCCTCCGAGCTCGTATTGAAAAGCCGGTAAAAATGCGTTCTCAGGTCCACCGACGTTCCCAAGGCCGTCCGAGCCCGCGCGTCTGATTCCTTTTTATCCCGGCTGTAAAGGGTTTCGCGGATATTCGCCGAGGGAGTCAGCTTGATCTCCTTCCATTTCATCGGGAGAAACCATTCGTGGAAAGTATCGAAGCGAAAAGCGTGCTCGTCGAGTGAACTCCGGGAAAATTTTTGATTGAAGTTAGCCAAGCTGAAGACGTTCTCATAGGAAACCCGATCCGAGAAAAAGGGCGCGTTCTTCCAGTCAAAACGAACCTCCGGAAGCCGTTCCGTCACCGGGTCAAACCGATTCATCTGCTTCTGATTAAAGGCGTAAAAACCGTAACGATCCGAATTGTGCGTGAAGTTGACAAAAGAGGTGGGTTCGATATCCGAACGAAATTCTTTCTCAAAAAAATCCTGCAGAAAGAACTCATCGGCGGCTCGGTGATAACGAAAAAGCACGTAGGTATCGGGGTTAAAATTCGTCCGGTGTTTCCAGGTGAGCCTTCCCCGTTCCCGCTCCTCTCGTTCTCGATAGGGGTCGGCCAAGGCGGACTTCGGCGCCTCTCGATCCTGGGTGAGATAAGTCCGGATGGATCCCTCGGTTTGCAAACGTTCAAAGAGATAGTCAAAATCGGCTCCCGCCCCAAAGCCCCGCTTCGAACGCCAGTCGACATGCCACTTTCCCCAGAGCGATTGGGTCAGACTGTATCCCTTGGCCGTCAGGATATAGGCTCCGTCCTGGGAAGAGTAGCCGGGTTGAATCTGGATCGGAGATTCGAAGGGCTTCTGTAAAGGAATGATTGCGTAAGGCCACCAAAAGACCTTCTTCCCCAAGACGTAAAGAGTGATATTGCGGGCAATGATTTTATCACCGGTATGGATCGTGACGTGCTTGGCTCGAATCTGGTAGTGAGGACGCTCCCGGTCACAAGTGGTGATCGAGCCGTCCTCAATCTTCAACTTTCCTTTCTCAATCTGCTCCACCACCCTTCCCCCAGCAAACCACGGCCATTGGACAGTCTTGCCGTTGGGGAATTCGCCGCGGTCATTTCCAAAATCATAGTAAATTTCCTCTCCCTTTGCCGACAAAAGGTTTCCTCGCATGAGGAGGACATGGCCGCGCGCGTAAGCTTTTTTCGCCTCTGTCTGGACCTCGGCATAATCGGAGGTCATTCGGACATCCCCGTACGTCACAACGACATTCCCTTTGGCGATCATTTTCTTGTCCGCCCGCCGGTATTCGAGTTGATCGGCCACGGCCTCAACCGTTTTCTGGATCGGCGGCCCCGCTTCTTTCTCGGCTCCGAATCCTTGCGGTCCGGCGGTGAGTATCACGAAGAGTGCGCCCGCGAGCAAAAATAGGGACGGTTCTATTTCTCTTCTCGTCATGATTCTGAAAAAGAGAACCGTCCCCGATTTTCCAAAACTACGATCATACTTCGAGGGACACGTCTTTGTGGAATTTCTGCCAATCCTTCAAGAACCTCGCGAGCCCCAGATCGGTTAGAGGATGCTTGACCATCTGTTCGAGGACCTTAAGGGGCAGAGTGGCAACATCCGCTCCTAACTTCGCGGCGGTGACCACATGGAGGGGATGGCGGAGACTGGCGGCGAGGATTTTAGTTGGGATATTGTGCTGAGTGAAAATAGTCTTAATCTCCTGAACCACCTCCATCCCCTCGTGAGAAACGTCATCGAGACGGCCCACGAAAGGACTCACGTAAGTGGCACCTGCTTTTGCAGCAAGCAGCGCTTGAGAGGCGGAAAAACAGAGGGTGACATTGACCCGGATCCCCTCGCCAGAGAGCAGCTTGACGGCCTTCAGTCCCTCCACGATCAAGGGAATCTTCACCACGATATTCTCGTGGATCCGTGCCAAGGAACGCCCTTCGACCAGCATTTCCTCGAAGGTGGTGCCAACGACCTCCGCACTGACGGGACCATTCACGACGGAACAAATTTCCAGAAGAAGACTTTTAAAGTCACGTCCCTCCTTCGCCACCAGACTGGGGTTGGTCGTGACTCCATCCAAAACCCCCCAACTCACCGCTTCCCGAATCTCTTCTACATTCGCTGTGTCGAGAAATATCTTCACCTTTTATCCCCTCTCTCCCAAGGAACGATAAACTACCACTCGATTCCTCCCCTCTTCTTTGGCTCGGTAAAGTGCCTTGTCGGCTCGCTGAAGAAGTTCAAAGAGAAAATTGGGGTCAAACCCTCCCTCCACGGGTGCCACAAGATCTTGAGGAAAGACGGAGACCCCCACACTCACCGTCGCTTTGGTCTCTTCATCATAAACTTGAAAGGAGCGGCGGGCCACGGCGGAACGGATACGTTCGGCCGCCTCCAATGCCCCTTCCTCCCGGGTCTCGGGGATGACCACCACAAACTCCTCACCCCCGTAACGGGCGACGATGTCCACGTTGCGGACATTGGCCCGGATCACCTGCACAACTTCCCTAAGTGTCGCGTCCCCAACGAGATGCCCAAATTCGTCATTATATCTTTTGAAATGATCGATGTCTAACATTAAAACACTCAAAGGAAAATTCTGCTTCAAGGCACGCTTGATTTCCTCTTCGAAACGTTCCAGGAAATGCCGGCGGACAAAGACTCCCGTCAGGCCGTCGATAATCGAAAGTTCCCGTACCATTTCATAAAGTCGAACCTTCCGCACCTGGAGAGCCAGCTGGGAGGCCAGGACCTCAAATTTCGCCAAGTCCTCCTTCGCCGATCCCTGAACCACAAAAAGGGCGTTGAACTCTCCTTCCGAGACGAGGGGAAAGAGCCAAAGATGGTCTAACGCTCGAAAACTTTTCTCGCGAAGGGTCTTTTCAAGCCACTGCTGCTCCTCGGCGCCGGGCTCCACCGCATTCTGCTCCTCGACCCCCAACCGGGAGATGGCGTAGACCTTTGAAATCTCCAAGGGTTTTTTCTGGGGGGATAAAAGGATCAGTTTCGCCTGCTCAAAAGAAAGCTCCGGCAGCACCTTCTTGAATAAAATCTGAGCGGTTTCTTTAAGGTCCAGGCATTCGTTGAAGTCCCGGGCAATCTCAAAAAGATTGATGAGGCTCGCTACCTGCCTTTCGAGATGAAGCAGACTCTCCATGCGGGTCGCGTGTTTTTGTCTTAACTCGGCGAGCTCTCGTCGGGCCGTCTCGCTTCGACCCACCTCCTCTTTCACCCCCCTTTCCCAAACGTAACGGTAATAGGCCAGAAAGGCGAAGGAGGCGAGGGCCGTTCCGATCAGGCAGGGGGTCTCGATCGGAAAAAATCCGAGGCCACTCAGAAAATAACTCAGAAAAAGCAAAAGGGCGGTAAAGACGAGCAGGAACCAGTCGGCCGATTCATAAAAGTAAAAAAGGACCAGAAACCCAAAAGGAAAAAAAGCGAAATACGCCAGGGGGGCATCGACTGCCCTTTGGGTTGTAAGGAAAAGCGCGATACAGAAGACGATAAGAATTCCGAATTTCATCCCCGTTCCCAAAGGGCGATTCGATTTCGCCCCCCCCGTTTC
>CAZMFE010000018.1:0-14802 GCA_964565495.1 uncultured bacterium | reverse complement strand
CTAGACGGGACGTATTGCTGGGCCTCCTGCCCGGTAGACACGATTTGCCCTTCACCAACAATCTTTAAGGAGGGGTAAATCGATGAAAGAAAAAACTTCTCAAAAAATAGTCCCTACCGACAAAATCGAAAGCCAAATTTTCATTATTCGGGGCCATAGAGTAATGTTGGATAGTGACTTGGCCACCCTTTATGGCGTCTCCACCAAAGTCTTGATCCAAGCCGTGAAGAGGAATATCAAACGATTTCCTTCTGATTTTATGTATCAGTTGACGCGGCAAGAGGTTGCAAACTTGAAGTCACAATTTGTGACCTCAAGATGGGGCGGCCGACGCTACTTTCCTTATGCATTTACAGAGCAAGGCGTCGCCATGCTCTCCTCAGTTCTAAAGAGCGAGCGAGCCATCCAAGTCAACATCGCTATTATGAGAGCTTTTGTGAGGCTTCGCCAAATTCTTTCGACCCATAAGGAGCTTGCGCAAAAGCTTGTCGAGCTTGAAGATAAAGTTTCAAAACACGACAAGGAAATTCAAGCTATCTTTGAAGTCATTCGGCGGCTTATGGCTCCGCCGACGCATGCCATTGGATTTCATATAGATTGACCCGATGCCCGTCTCCTCCCGTCTGCCGCCGAAAGGCGGAGCCGAAATCCGAAAGCCCGTGGGGAAATAGAATAGGAGTAGAATAGGAGGCGTCCCTGTCGGTGCCAAGCTGAAAATAAAAGGTTGTATCTCGCATTCTCCCTCCCTTGCGACAAGGATTAGCACAATAAAGGTGTCTTTGATATACTACCCCCCTTATGGAAATCACCCCCCGGGAAATGAAGGAAAAGTTTCGATCTCTCCAGGAAAGATTGAGAGAGATCAGGGGGTATCTTTGACCTCGATTCCAAGACCCAAGAAATCGTCCGCCTGAATCAAGAAATGGCCGCACCCGGCTTCTGGGACCGGGGTAAAACCGCCCAGGAGACCGTCGAAAGGCTCAAGTCTCTCAAGCGAATCGTCGAACCCTTTGAGAAGTGCGAGAAGGAGGCCAAAGAGCTCTCCGAGCTTCTCAGCATTTTCGAGGAGAGCGATTCCGAGCCCTTCCGGGAAATCCAGCAGCACCTTGACCGGCTGGAGCACGAAATCGGGGCTCTCGAATTTCAACGCCTCCTTTCCGATCCCCTCGACGGCCGCAACGCCATCGTGAGTATCAATGCCGGCGCGGGGGGTACCGAATCTTGCGACTGGGCTGAGATGCTTCTTCGGATGTATCTGCGTTGGGTGGACCGGCACGGTTACACGAACCGGGTGGTCGACCTTCAACCGGGGGAAGAGGCAGGAATTAAGAACGCCACGTTTATTGTTGAAGGCGCTTACGCCTATGGGTATCTCAAGGCTGAATGTGGAGTTCACCGTCTCGTCCGGATCTCCCCTTTTGATGCCAATAAGCGCCGCCACACCTCTTTCGCCTCCGTCGATGTCATCGCTGAAGTGGAGGATGCCCCTGAAATCGAAATCAAGGAGGCCGACCTCAGGATCGACACCTATCGAGCCGGCGGGGCCGGAGGACAGCACGTCAATAAAACCTCGAGCGCCGTGCGGATCACCCACCTTTCCACCGGAATCGTGGCTCAGTGCCAAAATGAGCGCTCCCAGCATCAGAATAAAGAGGTGGCGATGAAGGTCTTGAAGGCCCGCCTTTACGAACGTCTACTGAAGGAGCGCGAGAAAGAGCTCAAGGCCAAATATGGCGAGAAAAAAGAAATCGCCTGGGGCTCGCAGATCCGCTCTTACGTCTTTCATCCTTATACGCTGGTCAAAGATCACCGCACCAGCGTCGAAACTTCCAACGGCCAGGCCGTGATGGACGGGGAGCTCGACGAATTTATCCAAGCCTATTTGAAGGCGAGCATTCGCAAGTCATAATAAAGATTTGCTTTCTCAAAAAGAAGAGGTTAAAATATAGCTAGAATTCAAGCTATTTCTGGATAGAATTCGGGCTATCCTAAAGGAGGCAGAAAACCAATGCGAGATGTTAATGTTACAGAGGCTAAAAATCGGCTGACGAAATTAGTGAAGGAAGTGGAAACCACGACCACTTCTTACAACATTCTTCGGAATGGCCACAAAGCGGCTATTCTCTTGTCGGCAGAAGAATACGAAAGCCTGCTTGATACAGTTGAAGTACTCGCCGACCGTAAACTGATGAAACAACTGGTTCAATCGGCGAAAGAATTTGCTCGGGGTCAAGGGATTTCTTTTTCAAAGATTCGAAGAGACGTCTAAGGCCAGATGGCTTTTCGAAAGTTTGAGATCGTTTTCTCTCCTGCTTCTCGGAAAGTATATGACCAACTCAAGGATAGAAAACTCCTGCGAGGCATCAACCGGACGCTTGACGAGATTGCTGGGAACCCTTATCAATTTCCAAAGTTATCGGGTCCCTTGGAGGGATTCCGGAAAGCTAAAACCTTTTCTTATCGGATTGTCTATCGAATTGTCGAGACAAAAGTCCAGGTGTTTATTTTTGCAATCGGACCTCGAGCCGATGTTTATCGTTGACTCTCGTTAGTTCATTTATGATTCAATTCCTCCTTCAAAAAATCTTCGGGACGCAGAATTCGAGAACGCTCAAGAAGCTTTGGCCGATCGTCCATCAAGTGAATGCCTTGGAACCGGAGATTCAAAAACTCTCGGACGAGGCGCTTCGTCAAAAGACGGAAGAATTCCGCGAGCGCCTGACTCAAGGAGCGACCTTGGAAGAGCTTTTGGTGGAGGCCTATGCCGTGGTGCGCGAAGCCGCAAGGCGAACGATCAATATGCGCCCTTTCGATGTTCAGATCTTGGGAGGAATCGTCCTCCACCAGGGAAAAATCGCGGAAATGGCCACCGGCGAAGGAAAAACCCTGGTCGCCACCCTTCCGCTTTATCTCAATGCGCTGGCCGGGAAGGGCTGCCATTTGGTGACGGTCAACGATTACTTGGCCCGCCGCGACCGGAATTGGATGGGCCCGGTTTATGAATCTCTGGGACTGACCGTGGGAGTGATTCAACACGATATAAAAACGGAGGAGAGGCAGGCGGCTTACCGCGCGGACATCACTTACGGCACGAATAATGAATTCGGATTCGATTACCTTCGGGACAATATGGTGGTGAATCTTGAGGACCGCGTCCAGCGCGATCTCAACTACGCGATTGTGGACGAGGTCGATTCCATTTTGATTGACGAGGCACGGACTCCTTTGATTATTTCGGGTCCGGCGGAAGAGTCGACGGACAAGTACTACCGAATCGACCAGATCATCCCGCGCCTCGATCGAGAGAGCCACTATAAAGTCGATGAGAAGGCTCACACGGTGACGCTTACCGAAGACGGGATTCGCCAGGCCGAGGAGTTTTTAGGAGTCACCAACCTCTACGAGAATACCCAGATCGATCTGATTCATCACATCCACCAAGCCCTTCGGGCGCATGCCCTTTTTAAGCGGGAGGTCGACTACCTCGTGAAGGATGGGAAGGTGGTGATCGTTGATGAATTCACAGGACGCCTCATGCCTGGAAGGCGTTGGTCGGACGGTCTTCATCAGGCGGTGGAGGCGAAGGAAGGCTTGGTCATCGAGCGAGAAAACCAGACGCTGGCCACGATTACTTTTCAAAATTACTTTCGAATCTATAAAAAGCTTGCCGGAATGACAGGAACGGCGGCGACCGAAGCGGAGGAGTTTCATAAAATTTATAAACTCGATGTCCTCGTGATCCCAACCAATCAACCTTGCGTTCGCAGAGACGAACACGACGCGATCTACCGGACAGAACGGGAAAAGTTCGATGCCGTCGCTCGGGAGATTGTCGGACTTCACGAAGGGGGCCGGCCGGTCCTCGTGGGAACGATTTCGATCGAGAAGTCCGAGCGCTTGAGTGAACTTTTGAAACGCAAGGGCCTCCCTCATACGGTCCTCAATGCCAAATATCACGAGAAGGAGGCAGAGATCGTCGCTCAGGCAGGCCAGGAAGCGGCCATTACCCTCGCGACGAATATGGCCGGTCGGGGCACCGACATTGTTCTGGGCGCCGGCATCGCCCCCCAGGGAGGACTCCATGTCCTGGGAACCGAGCGGCATGAGGCGCGTCGGATCGATAACCAGCTGCGGGGCCGCTCGGGCCGGCAGGGGGATCCGGGCTCTTCAAAATTTTTTATTTCCTTGGAGGATGACCTCATGCGGATTTTCGGCTCGGATCGTATTTCAGGACTCATGCAGAAACTCGGGATGCAAGAGGGAGAGGAGATTCAACACCCCTTGGTTTCGAAGGCGATCGAGACGGCCCAGCGGCGGGTGGAAGGCCGAAATTTTGAGATTCGCAAACACCTCCTTGAGTATGACGATGTGATGAATCGCCAGCGGGAGATTATTTACGGGGAGCGGGACCGGGT
Organism: uncultured bacterium; assembly: GCA_964565495.1. Lineage (GTDB taxonomy): Bacteria > Omnitrophota > Omnitrophia > Omnitrophales > JACQLI01 > CAZMFE01. The sequence goes on along the minus strand of CAZMFE010000018.1, from coordinate 10,387 downwards.
CCTTAAGGGGGGCAATCTCCGGGAGCACATCTTTGAAATGATTGAGGATGTCGTGGAGGGGATCCTCCTTACGTTTGTAAATCCGGAGCTCAGGGAAGATGAAAAGAGACCCGAGGAACTGACGCAGGCGCTTGGCGCCAAGTTTGGGGTTTCTTTCGGCGAAGTCCTCAAGGAAACGGGGAGCGACCTTGGACTCCTTCAGGAGAAGATCTCGGAAAGAGTGAAATCGCAGTATGAATTTCGGGAGAAGACCTTTGGCAGGGAACGGATGGAATTTCTTGAGCGCTACATTCTTCTTCAGGTCATCGATTCCAAATGGAAGGAACACCTTCATTCCCTGGACGATCTCAGGGAGGGGATTCATCTCCGGGCCTATGGCCAGCGGGATCCGCTTGTGGAATATAAGCGCGAGGCCTTTGAGCTTTTTGACGAAGTGGTCGAGAACATTAAAAATGACGCGATCGAATTTCTCTTCAAGGTGGCGGTGGTTCGTGAAGAAAGGCTCACCAGCGCCTTCCAGAAGACCCCTCAAGAGTTCGTGCATCCGGAGGCCGTACGGATTCCAGCGGCCGAAGAGACGCGAGAAGAGTCCCTTCCCCTCCCCGCGGGAGGAGGGCGAGCGGGTCCTGGGATTGTCCCGAGCGCAGGTTCTCCTCCTCATTCTGAGAGGCCCCAGCCGATTCGGCGAGATCAGCCCAAGGTGGGACGCAATGACCCTTGCCCCTGCGGGAGCGGAAAAAAATATAAGAAATGCCATGGGGGATGACGTCCTTGCCAGGAGCGAAACAATGACGGCGAGTTCGATACGCCAACGTCTTGTCCTCGCCGGCTTTTCGGGATTCCTTCTTACTCTTGCCTTTCCTCGTTGGAACCTTTGGTTCCTCGCTTGGGTGGCACTCCTTCCTCTCCTTTATTCGCTCGACCAAGCCCGAAATCGAAGGGAGGCTTTTCTCTTGGGTTTCGCGGGTGGCTTTGTCTTTTTCCTCCTTTCCGTTTCCTGGCTTCGTCAGGTCACGGTGTTTGGAATGTTTTTTGTCGCGGCGATGGAGGCCTTGTCTTGGGGGGTCTTCGCCGCCCTCGCGAGAGAAAAAGATAACAGAGAACCGTCCCTATTTTCTTCTGTGCCCCCCCTGTTCGTCTCTGCCTGCTGGGTTGCCCTTGAATTTGTTCGTTCTGAAATTCCCGTTGGGGGCTTCGGGTGGAATCTTTTGGGAAATTCCCAGGCCTCGAACCTTTGGATTGCCCAGCTTGCGAGTTTGGGAGGAGTTTACGCTGTCAGTTTCCTCGTTTTTTTAGGAAACACTGTGATTTATTCGCTCCTTCGAAACGGAATCAAGGCCCAACTTCCGAAAGTTCTCCTCTTTCCACTTCTGGCGGCCGCGGCGATCCTCTTCGGCTGGAGCCGTTTGGAAACCTTCGCCCCAAATTTGTTCCTCCGAGTGTCGGTTCTCCAGGGAAACATCCCCCAGCTCTTGAAGTGGGAAAAGAGCTATCGCGAGGAAATCCTGAAGATTTATCTTAATCTGACCGAACTGGCGAGTTATGATGCCCCCCAGCTCATTGTCTGGCCTGAGGCGGCCTATCCGGGATTTTTCAATCGGGAGGCGGACGCCGAGCGGGTGAAAGAGGGGGTTCGGAAAATCGAGATTCCCTTACTCGTCGGCAGTCCCCATGAGGAGGAGGATCGCTTTTATAATAGCGCCTATCTCTTAGGCCGCTCGGGAGAAGTAACGGGACGGTATGACAAAATTCGATTGGTCCCTTTTGGGGAGTATGTTCCTTGGAAACCGATTTTTGGATTTTTGGAGCCTTATGCTTACGCCCTCGGGGTGAGTGATTTCAGTGCGGGAAGGGAGTTTAGCGTTTTTCATCTTGAGGAATCTGGAATTCGTTTTTCCGTACTCGTCTGTTTTGAGGATACTTTTCCCGATCTGGCGAGGAGATTTGTCGATCGAGGGGCTGATTTTCTTACCGTCATCACCAACGATGCCTGGTTTGGACATACCAGTGCCCCTTACCAGCACTTACAGGCATCGATCTTTCGAGCGATTGAAAACGGCGTGCCGGTGGTTCGAGCGGCCAATACCGGAGTCTCTGGCTTCATCACCCCGCGAGGTCAAGTGGTGGAACGAGTGAAGAATCAAGAAGGAGAGGATACCTTTGTGATGGGAGGAATCACTTATCCCTTGGCTTTCGCGAAGGAAACGACCCTTTATCGGAAGGGGGGCTGGCTTTTTCCCTATGGGATTCTGGGGACGGTTCTGGCGGGAACACTTCTACTCGCCAGGCCTGTCCCTCCCAGAACCGTACCCGCCTTACTTGTCCTTTGGTTTTTTTTAGGAACCGGCTGCCTCCGACTCACGGGGGGCGCCTTTTACGCAAAAAAAGGTACCGAAGGGGAGCCTGCCAAAGTTAAGGAAGTCCACCTTGATACGGATGAATTCCTCCCGGGAAAAAAGCCGGCGCCGGGGAAAATCGAGGTTTAACCTATGTTCAAGAAAGTTAAAGGATTTGCAACGCGAGAGGGGACAGAAAGGTTTAAGAATCGTTTCGAGACGAAATTCGCGAAGGGTCATTTTCGCGAGGCCCACGGACTTTGGTTTTCCTCGATGGGGGCGGGAAGTTATCTGGGAGAACCCGATGAGGAGACCGACCGTCTTTACGTGTCAGCTTTTAAGGAAGCGGTCCGCTCGGGCGTCAATGTGATCGATTCGGCCGTCAACTACCGTTGCCAGCGAAGCGAGCGTTCGATCGGAGAGGCTTTACGAGACCTGCTCGATACCCAGGAAATTTCGCGGGAAGAAATCCTCCTCTGCACCAAGGGAGGTTACCTTCCCTTTGATCAGGAGTACCCCCCCCACCCTTCCGAATATTTTCAAAAGACTTATGTCGAGACCGGGATTTTGAGACCCGAAGACCTGGTCCAGGGTTGTCATGCGATGACCCCTCGGTATTTGGAAGACCAGCTTGAGAGAAGCCTTAAGAACTTAAGTGTGGAAACAATTGATATTTATTACCTTCACAACCCCGAGACTCAGCTTGCCGAGGTAGGCCGGAAAGAATTCACAAGGCGTCTCCAAGCCTCCTTTGAATTCCTGGAGAAGAAAGTTTCCGAAGGGAAGATTCGGAGGTATGGGATGGCTTCCTGGTCGGGTTATCGGAACCCTCCCGAAAGTCCGGATCACCTTTCCCTCGAAGAAACTGTCATTCTCGCTCGCGAAGCGGGGGGAACGAGTCATCATTTTAAAGTCGTTCAGCTCCCAGTGAATCTGGCCATGCCGGAGGCCTGGGTCCTCCCCAGCCAAAGCTATGGGGCCCAAAGAGTCTCTTTTCTCGAACTCGCTCAGAAACTTGGCATGATCGTCATGGCGAGCGCCTCCCTTTTGCAGGGCGAGCTGGCGCGTCCCCTCCCTCCTGATTTTCAGGGCCTTTTTGGAAATCTTAGAAAATCGTCCCAGTGTTCCCTTCAATTTGTTCGTTCTTGTCCCGGGATTACGACTGCCCTTGTGGGGATGAAACAGGAAGAGCATGTTCGGGAGAACCTTGAAACCGCTTTAGTTCCTTCATTGAGCCCAGAGAGACTCGTTCAACTTTTTCAAAAGACCGGATAAAAAAGAGGGAGGCAACGATGAAGAATTTCTTTCTCATCCTTTCAGGGTCGGTTGATGGCTTGATCGCGGCCTTACACTTAATGCGATTTTTCGCAAAGTGGACCGTCAGTATCGGTCCCTACGAGATTCCCTTGAAGGGGAGTTTTTGGGCCGCTGTTGTTTTTCTTTTGCTTTCTCTGGGTTGTTTTACGGCCCGGGGACAGAAAAGCTAAATCAGCGAGAGGCCCCCGTCAGCCACGATGGTTTGGCCGTAGATCCAGGCCGCCTCTTTGCTCGCCAGAAAAGCGGCCACTTGGGCCAAATCTTGGGGTCTTCCGATCCGCCCGGCAGGGGTGCGGCTCAAGACTTCTTTCTTGAAGATTTCCTGTTGAGGGAAAGCCCGCATCGCATCCGTATCCACCAGCCCCCCCGAGACGGCATTCACGCGGATTTTTTTAGCGGCAAGCTCGACCGCCAAATAACGGACCAGCGCTTCCAGGGCAGCCTTTGAGACTCCAATGGCTCCATAATTGGGGAGGTATCGTTTGGAACCCAGACTCGAGAGGGCAATGACCGAGCCTCCCTCCTTTTCCATCCAGGGAATGACGGCTTGAGTGAGAATGAGGAGCGCCTTCGCATTCACATCGAGGGAAAGGTCCCATTGATTCACGCGGAGTTCCGCCACCGGCTTAAAGGCCCCGAGCGCCGCGTTGTGAATCAAGATATGAATTTTCCCGAATTTTTTTCCCGCGGCCTCTACGAGATCCCGGGCTTCTTTTGGATTTCCTACGTTGGCTTGAAACCGGAACACGCGGGAACCGTGCGCGGTGAGGGCTTTTTCGGTTTCTGAGGCTGCTTCTTCGTTACGGAGGTAGTTGAGGACGATATCGGCCCCCTCGCGGGAAAAGAGCTCAGCAATCGCGCGGCCGATGCCCCGCGAGGCCCCGGTGATTAAAGCCACCTTCCCTTGAAAGCGTCTCATGGGATGAGGATTGTAACATGACGTTTAATTTTGATAAATTTGAATTGGGAGGGCAAAGATGAACGGCTAGGAACCCTGTTTCTCTTCGGTTATAGCTAAAAACAATCTATTGCTGAAGGGAAGCGCCTCATTTAGAATCAAGGGTCAATGATCCCATCACCTGTTTCGGCCCGGAGGGCCATCGGTTCCCGCAAATTAGGCCAGCCTTCGGCTGGCAAACAGGTGATGGGATGAAGGTCTATTTGATCAATCCTCGGTTTGAGCCGACGATCTGGTCTTTCGAAGGTCTTCATCCTTTTACCGGAACCCGATTTTTAACCACCCCCCTGGGTCTCGCCACCGTTGCCGCCCTCACTCCTTCTTCCTGGGAAGTGGTCCTCGTGGATGAAAATGTCGGGGAAATCGATTTTGATACCGATGCCGACTTGATCGGTATTACAGCCTTTAATGTCCAATACCAGCGTGCCCAACAGATCGCCTCAGGATTTCGAAAGAGAGGGAAACCGGTGGTCTTCGGCGGGCCTTACTGCAGCCTTTTTCCAGAAGCCTTTGAGGGAAAGGGGGATTACCGTATTTCGGGTGAAGCTGAAGAAATCTGGCCTGAGTTTCTGCGAGACTTTGAGAAGGGAGAGGCGCGCGAGCTTTATCTTGCGAATGAGAAAAAGGTAAATTTAGAAAAAAGCCCTCTGCCTCGTTACGATCTCATCCGGGGCGAAAGATTCAATGTATTTTGCCTCCAGACGAGCCGCGGGTGTCCCTTCCAATGTGAGTTTTGCGATATCATTGTGATGGACGGCCGCGTGCCTCGTATCAAAACCGTAGAACAGGTTCTTGCTGAGGTTGATTACTGTGTCAAGCAGGGGGCTCATTACCTTCTTTTTGGAGACGCCAATTTCATTGGGAATATGCCTTTTGCCCGCAAACTCCTCACCGCCCTCGCAGAGTACTCTCAAAAAAACGATTACCCGGTTGAATTTTGCTGTGAGCTGACGATCAACGTCGCTCATCATCCGGATCTGTTGGAGCTGTTGCAAGCCGCTAATTTTTATTCGGTCTTTATCGGGATTGAGTCGCCGAGGCGCGAGAGCCTTCTCGAAACCAAAAAGCTTCAGAATACCCGCCGCAGCATTGTCGAGGACATTGCCCGGATTCATTCCTACCATATTTCGGTAATGGCTGGCATGATTGTGGGTTTCGACTCCGATGACAAGCTTATTTTCAAGGAACAATTTGATTTCCTAAAAGAACTTGGGATTCCCTTTACGACCTGCGGGACTTTGACGGCGCTTCCCAATACTCCCCTTTTGAAACGGCTTCAGGCCGAGGGGCGGATGCTCGATCTTGAATGGACATCGATGAACGGGCATGGAGCGGCCGATTGTAATTTTATTCCCAAGCAAATGACCTTAGAAGAACTCCGCAAAGGGTACAATTGGCTGATCCGTTCCCTCTACCGCTATGATAGTTACTCCGACCGATTAGTCACCCTTTTGAATCGTTTCCGGAACCGAAACAAGGAACACAAACGGGCTTCGTTCGATCTAAAATTCATGACCCTATTTCTAAAAATCTTGAAGTATTATCTGCTGACTTTCGATTTCGACAGGAGGTCCTTCTTTGTCCAAACCTTTTGGCGGGTCTTAAAAGGGGGTCCTTTCTCATCCGGCAAGTGGCTCGAGTTCTTCCGATGGGTCGCTACGCACCGGGCATTTCGGAAATACGTTTTGGAGATACACGGAGTGCCCGAAGCCGTAGACTCCTCAAAGCCGCCTTTTACCTCTGTCGCCTCCGAACCCCAAGAATTAGCCGTTTCTGAACCGATTGAAGCGCTTGACCTTGCAAATAAACCTATCTTGGTTTGATTCGGCCGTGTGGTATAATCCCAACCTCGAATGATCCCATCACCTGATTGCCCGCCTTTGGCGGGCTTAAGAAGATGAGAGAAAAGGGTTCTATGAACCCGGATAAAAAACAGTTTGCCTTCGGCAAACTGAATCAGGTGATGGGATGAGCCTGCAGACCCAAATTCGGACAATCCAGCGGCGATCGCTAGATTGGATGGTAGGGCATTTTCCGGAAGTGGGCCTGGACCGAAGGGCGGAAAGTTTTGTTTCCCTTTTCAGCGAGTTCATCCCTCCCCGGGTCAAGGTCTTAGATATCGGTGGGGGGTGGGGCTTCTATGTAGAACCCCTCCGGCGTTCTCGGGGTTGTGAGGTGACGGTTTTAGATATTGCGGAGCCGGCCTTTCGGAAGGCGCCCGTGGTGACGTATGAAGGCGAACAAGTTCCCTTTCCTGACCAGTCGTTTGAAGTCAGCCTCCTCGTGACCGTGCTCCATCACGTCCGGTTTCCCGAAAAGGTTTTGGCCGAGGCAAAACGCGTCACCCGCCGCCTCGTGATCGTCGTGGAAGATCTTTATCATCACGGATGGGGGAGAGGGTGGACGATCCTTCGAGACACGTTTTTCACGCTTGAATTTGTGGGTCATCCCCGCCAGTTTAGGACCCGGGAGGAGTGGCGTGAGTGTTTTGAGGGACTCGGATTTCGAATAAAATTTGATAAGGAAATTTACACTTCTCTTTTAGGGATTCGTATCCTCAACGGGATTTTTGTCCTCAGTACCGAAAATGGACGAACAACAAATTTTTGATAAGGTCCGAGAGTGCCTCGGGGGGGCTTTAGGGATTGAACCGGAGGAGATCCGACCCGAATCTTCTTTGGTGCGCGACCTGGGGGCGGAATCGATTGACTTTATCGATATCCTCTTCCGGCTCGAGAGGGCCTTTGAGATTAAAATCCCGAGCGGCGAACTTTTTCCGGCAAACCTCCTGAATGAAGAAGGATGGGTTCGGGAGGGCCGGGTGACACCGGAAGGCCTGAAGGTCCTTCGTGAGAAGATTCCCTCCCTTGACCTTTCCGAGTTTGAGAAGGATCCGAGGGTCTCGAATCTGGCCGAACAATTCAAGGTTCAGATGATTCTCGACTATATTCGGGAAAAAGTCACAAAGAATATCCAGGCCTCCTGATGCCTTTGGCCAGAGACTTCCTGGGGATCGGGGTTGACCTGGTTTCTTGGAGCCGGATCCAGCGCTTTTGGGCGAGTCACTCCCAGGAATTTCTAGAGCGCCTTCTTACCCCCACCGAGCAAAGCCGTCTTCGAAGGAGTTCCCGCCCCCTCGATTTTTTCGCCCGTTCTTTTGCAGCCAAAGAAGCTACCTTTAAAGCCGGGGGAGCCAAGAAATTCTTAGAGGAGAGTCTCCGGGAGATTGAGATTACCCTTGACGGGGGAACAAGATTTCGTGCGAGAAGCCATGGCCATTCGAATCTTATCCAAGGAGAGGGTGAATTTTTTGAAACTCCGGATGGCGTCGGTGCCCGCGTGACCGTCTGGAAAGAAGGACAGGCGGGGGACGCTTGATGGGCTGGGTCTGGCTGGACGGCATCGATGACTTTGTGAAAGCGAGATCGCTCAGGGCGTGGAAAGAGTGGAAGGCGCCATTTCCAGGTTCCTACCTCGTGGAATTGATGGCGCAGGCGGGAGCCATTCTCCTCGGCGCGGAGAGCCGTTTCGAAGAAGACGTCGTTTTCACCAAAATTGAGGGCGTTCAATTTTTAGGCCGGCCGGAAGCCGATAAGCATTTAGAGATTCAGGTGGAAACGGAATCTCTGCGTCGCGAAGGAGGCTGGTTTCTCGGCCGAATTTTTCAGGAGGGGAATAAAATTGTCGAGGGCCGAGTCCTCTTGATGAATGTCGGGAGACTCCGGCCGGACGGAGCGGGACCCATTACTTTCCCCCAAGAGCTCGTTCGGGGCTTGAAAGGTTACCTTGTCTGAACGTCGAGTGGTCATTACCGGGATCGGAATTTTAACCGCCTGCGGGGTCGGCTATGAGTCCCTCTGGAAGACGGCGTTAGCGGGACGTTCGGCCATTCGTGAACTTTCTAATTTCCGATCGAACGGTTCTCCCGTCCGGGTGGGGGGAGAAATTATCGACTTTAGGGCCGGGGACTTTGTGAAGAAGAAAAAGAGTTTAAAGGTGATGAGCCGCGACATTCAACTGGCGGTGGCGGCCAGCTTCCTGGCGGTCCAGGATTCTGGGATTTCGTTGAGCCAGATGGATCCGACGCGCTCGGGGATCACCCTCGGTTCGGGGCTCATTAACAATGACCTTGAAGAACTGGGGCTCGGGATCCGGCAATCCCTCGACCGGGAAGGTCGTTTTGAACTCGGCCGTTTTGGGCGGGAGGGGATTCGGGCACTTTACCCCCTCTGGCTCCTCAAGTACCTTCCCAATATGCCGGCCTGTCACATTTCCATTACCCACGGACTCAAGGGACCCAACAATACCCTCCTGACCTCTTCCACCGGCTGCCTCCAGGCCGTAGGCGAAGCCTCGCGAGTCATCGAGAGAGACGATGCTGATTTGATGTTGGCGGGAGCCACCGATTCCAAAATCAATCCCTTGGGCCTTTCCCGACTCCATCTTCTCGGAATCCTTTCCCAGAGAAATCATTTTCCTGCCGAGGTCTACCGTCCTTTTGACCGCCGTCGCGATGGGCTCGTCGTCGGAGAGGGGGCGGGGATCTTTGTCTTGGAGGAACGGACGCACGCTTTGAAAAGGGGTGCGCCGGTCTATGGGGAGATTCTCAGTTACAGTGCAAAGCCGGGCGGTCAAGAGAGGTCGATGCAACGCGCGCTTGAGGAAGCCCGGTGTGATCTTGGGGAAATCAGTTTTGTTCATGCCAATGGGAGCGGGATCCCCGGAGAGGACATTCAAGAGGCGAGATCGATCGCTCGAGTGTTTAACGGTTCGAAGCGGATTCCGGTGATTGCTTCTAAGTCCATTGTGGGGCATCTGGTCGATGCGGCGGGAACCGCCGAGCTCGCTTTATCGCTCCTGGCGCTTGAGCGAAAACTCCTCCCGCCGATTGTCAATCTCCAGGACCCTGATCCTGCCTGCGACCTTGATTTTGTGACCCAAGAACCTCGGACGACCCAGGGCCGTACTTTTCTTCTTCACGCCTCTGGTCTCGGGGGGCAAAGCGCGGCTCTGGTGGTACGTCATGAAAAATAAGGATCGGCGCGTGGTGGTGACGGGGATGGGGGCCGTGACCCCCTTGGGTCTATCCCGTGAGGAAAACTGGAAGAATTGGGTGGCCGGAAGGTCAGGCATCGGTCCCATTTCACTTTTTGATGCGAGTGAATTTCCCGTCCGCATCGCGGGAGAGGTTCGAGGGTTCGATTTCGAGGCTTGGAAGAGTCAGGACGAAGAGCTGGGGCGGGCGGGCCGTTCGAGTTTGTTTGCGCTCGAGGCAGCTCGCGAGGCTTTTCAAGATGCGAACCTCGAGAACGCGGTTCACGATCCAGAGCGATTAGGGCTTTATTTCGCGGCGGGTGACTGGGGCATCGACCTTGAGGGATTTGTACAGACGGTTTCCTCCGCCTGGGGAGACGATGGGAAAATTGTCGACCCTGGAAAGTATGTGGCCAGAAGCGGCGATTATCTGGAGGGCCGGAGGGAACTTGAAATTCAACCCTTTATGACCGTGAAGCATCTCGTGTCACAATGGGGAATCGGGGGACCGGTTTCCAGTTGCCTGACCGCTTGTGCCGCATCCTCCCAGGCCATTGGAGAGGCCTTTGAGTGGGTTCGACGGGACGATTGCGATATCGTTTTGACCGGCGGGTCCCACTCGATGATTTACCCTTTCGGGATTGCCGGTTTCAGTCTGCTGACGGTCCTTTCGAGGCGGAACGACGAACCCGAGCGGGCCTCGCGTCCTTTTGATAAGAAACGGGATGGTTTTGTCCTCTCG
>CAZMFE010000017.1:0-14960 GCA_964565495.1 uncultured bacterium | reverse complement strand
TTAATCGGTTCCATTTGATTTACCTCCTTCTTTTCTTGGGTTCTCTTTCAATTTGTGGACAGACGGCAAACGAGCGTTTCCGGGCTTCGCTCGGACTCACCCATTCTGAGAGCAACGACTCCAAACCTCGCTTCATTTTCTGAAGCTCTTTGATGTTTGACTCGAACTCAGCAATTTTCTTGGTGAAGAGGCTCCGCACCAAATCGCAACAAGGTCGAAGTCCTTCTTTGCTACATTGCATAACTCCTTTAATCTCGCCGAGCGTGAGCCCGAGGGCTTGCGCTTTCCGGATGAACCGAAGTTTTTCGATCGTTTCTTTCGAATAAACTCGGAAGCCTCCCTCGCTTCTGGCCGGTTTTTCCAAAAGACCCATCTTTTCGTAGAACCGAACCGTGTCGACCGAGGTCGCGGTTTCCTTTGCAACTTCACCAATATGAGAGTGACCCTTCTCAGGACTCATTTCTCACCTCTCTCCAAAGTTTACACTCTAGAGTATACTCCAGAGTCAAGGGAAATTTTTTGACCTTAGGAGAGGTGATAAAGCATCCAGTAAATCACGACTCCGGTCACGGAGACATAAAGCCAGAGGGGAAAAGTAAGGCGGGCGATTTTGACGTGGCGAGCGAACTGGCTCTGGAGGGCCCGGACGAGGGTGACGATGACAAGAGGTACAATTGCAATGGCAAGAATCGTATGAGAGACGAGGATCGTGAAATAAACTGGACGAATCCATCCGTGGCCGGGAAAAGGGGTGGCGCCGTGGAAGAAATGGTAAGTCAGGTAAGAAATCAGAAAAAGGCTTGAAGTTCCAAGGGCCGAGCACATGCACAAGGCATGACCGGTCCAAGCGCCTTGGCGAATGAAGATGAATCCCAAGATAATTAAAAGCGCGCTGGTGGCATTGAGACCGGCATTGAGGGAAGGCAGAAAGGAGAGAAGGGTGGGGCTCATTCCCCTGTTTTGGCGAGAATCTTTGCGTCGTGAATCAATTGTTTCATCGAGGGGGGGTCACTGGAATCATAGTAGCCGCGTATCCGGCCTTTCCGATCGATCAAGATAAACCGAATACTATGCATGACAGGCTCGTCCGCCGGGCTCAAGAAAAAACCCTTCATGATTCGGTCGATCTGGGGCTGGGGTCCCGTCAAGAAAAACCACCGCCCTTTTTCGGCCCCGTAACGATCGGCATATTCAGAGAGGACTTTCGGCGTATCTCTTTGGGGGTCGACCGTGATGGAAACGAATTGGAAGCCGCTTCCCTGAGGAAACTCCTTTTGAAGCCCCTTCATCTGGAGGCTCATGAGAGGGCATTGCCCCGCGCAACTTGTGAAAATAAAATCGGCAATCCAAGGTTTTCCTGCCAGATCGCCTTTGGCAAAAGTCTGTCCGCTTCGCTCCGTGAGAGAAAAATCAGGTGCCTCGCCATAGACCGCAAGGACAGAGCTCTCTGGCTCTCGGCCGTCATTGCGAGGCAGCGCTCCAAAGGGGGCCGAAGCAATCTCAGAGCCTAGAGATTGCTTCGTCGCTTCGCTCCTCGCAATGACGGACTCGTCATGCCACCTCAAGGCCGCACGAGGGCTTTGCTCGCCAAAACCCCTCCAGACCAAAACCGACCCGATGGCGACGAGGACTAAAAAAAGGAGGCCCCCCATCAGTCTCTGCCGGGTAGGAGAAAGGGTGGGATTCACCCCGTTACACCCTCCGTCGCGAAATTCGGTTTAACGGAGAAATACGGGTAATGACTAACGTAACACTTGAATGGAAGAGAAACGAGGGGTGTAACGGGGTTCATTTTTTAAGGATCGCTCTGAGAGCTTCCTCAAGCCCAGGAAACTTGATAGGATAACCCAGCGCGAGAGCCTGTCTCGGCAAAACCCGTTGCCCGGTGAGGAGCAGATCTGCCATCTCCCCCAGGAGAATCCTCAAGACAAATCCCGGAACAGGGAAAACGGCGGGCCGATGAAGAACCCGCGCCAGCGTTTTCGCAAACTCCCTCATCCGTACAGGATGGGGAGCCGTGGCGTTGACCGCACCCCGAACTTCCTTTTTCTCCAAGAGAAGGTGAATGAGACCGATCAAATCCTCTCGATGAATCCAGCTCATCCATTGATTTCCGGATCCTAACGGGCCCCCCAGGCCGAGTTGGAAAGGAAAAAGCATCTTGGCGAGCGCACCGCCCCCTCTTTCAAGGACAATCCCGATCCGAAGACGGACGACCCGAAGCCCAAAGTCTTCGGCCCTCAAGGCGTGGGCTTCCCAGGCTTGACAGACCTGAGCAAGAAAATCCTTCCCGTGAGGAGTTCCCTCCGTGAGCTCTTCATCGCCGTGAGGACCGTAGTAACCGACCGCTGAAGCATTGATTAAGAACAAGGGCTTTCTTTTGGTCTTACGGATGGCTGCAACCATCGCTTGGGTGGCGCCGGCTCGACTTTCTAAGATTTCTTGCTTCTGTTTCTGGGTCCAGCGGTTCCCCACGATCGGTTCGCCTGCCAGGTTGATCACCCCGTCCATCCCTTCCAATTCCTTCTCCCAGGCTCCTCCTTCCGGAGGGTTCCAGTAAAAGTAACGGGTCCGAAGTCCCGGCTGATTTTCTCGGGAAGCCTGCCGTGTGAGGACCACCACTTCGTGTCCTTTCTCGACCAAACTTTCTCGAAGGCGAGTTCCGATAAATCCTGTCCCGCCTGTCAAAACAAGTCTCATTGTCTCCTCAAGTCAAGTTCTTATCGAGCACCAAGAAAAAAAGAATCAGCGTAAGATAAAGAACGGAACTTCTAAAAAAGGCCAGTGAACGCGAATCCAATTTGAAGGCTGTGAGGAAACTGGCCCCCAGAAACCAAATCCCCAAGAGGAAGGCCGCGAGGTAATACACCAGACCCGTCATTCCTGCGACCGGCGGCACCAGACTCGAGAGAAAAAGTGCCAAAGAATAGAGCATCATTTGGCGTCCTATCCGTTCTCCCGTGGGGTCGACGACCGAGAGCATCTGAAAACCCGCCTTCTTATAATCTTCTCGATAAATCCAAGCGATCGCAAAAAAATGAGGCAACTGCCATATAAAAAGAATGGAGAAAAGCACCCAGGCCTCCCAGCCCAGCTCTCCTCGGGCTGCGCCCCACCCGAGCATCGGAGGAATCGCCCCTGGAAGGGCCCCTGCCAGGGTAGACCAGGGGGTCCTTTGTTTCAGAGGGGTATAAAGAAAAAGGTAACTGACTAAGGTTAAAGCGGACAGGAAACAAGTGAGGAGGTTGACGCTGAAAGCGAGGACAAGGAGTCCTGTCAATGAAAGAAAAAGTCCAAAAGCGAGAGCTTGTTTAGGCTCCAGCCGACCACGGGGCAGGGGACGGTTCTGGGTCCTTTTCATCCGAGCATCACTTTCTCGTTCCAGATATTGATTGAGAGCCATCGAGCCCGCTGCTACCAGGCCGGTCCCTACCAAAGTTCTCAAGAGAAGCCAGAGATCAAGAGGACCGATGGTCCCCAGAAGAAAACCGACCGTGACGGTCCAAAGGACAAGAAAGACGAGACGGGGCTTGGTGAGTTCTAAATAGGCTGTCATTGCGAGACCCCTGCCCGACGGTGAGGCAGGCAATCTCTCTTTCTGGATTGCTTCCTGCCTCGCCGGCAGGCGGGCGTCGGCCAGACGGCCTCCTTGCAATGACGGTTCCTGTGTAAACGATAACCGCAGCGTCAACACCACCGAGACAGCCAAAATCAAGGCGCCCAAGGTTTGATGGAGCGTGGGAAAAATAATTGGCGCGAGGCCGGACGGGATCCCTTGGATTTGTGTAAAAACAAAGGCCGCTATCCCTAAGAAGAATTCTGCCGTGACCAAAAATCCAAGAAAAAGGGTGGGCCTCAGAACTTCCATTCGGTTAGGAAAATCGTTCAAGGCCCTTGTCAGGAGAAGGCCCGCCGAGATGAAGACGACAAAGGCCCCGGAGACATGAAACCAGACTCCTCCGCCCGTATGACGAACAGTCGCTCCCAGAAGAATCTGAAGAAAAACAAGACCTGTTGTTACAAGACAGAGCCGATGAAAACTCAGAGTCTCCACTCCACTCACCCTTGTTTTATGATTCGGATCCGTCAACACGGCAAGGGCAACGACCAAGCAAAAGAAGATCGGCCCGAGACAGGCATGGGCCACGGAAATCGGCCAGGGAAGTCGAAACAGAACCGTCATTCCTCCCAAAACTCCTTGTAAGACAACGGCGCCAAAGGCCGCGATCGCAAGCCAGCGAAGGAAGCGCCGCGGTTCTGTTTTTCCCATCCAAATCGTCAAGATCAAAGTGAGAAGGCCGACGGTTAGAGCGATGAGACGGTGAGTGTGTTCATAACGAATCCCTCCCACCATCGGCGGGAAAAAAGTCCCGTAAGAGAGGGGCCAATCAGGAACCGCGAGCCCAGAGTCTGTGCTCGTGACGAGCCCTCCAATGAAAAGGAGGAGAAAGGTAGCCACGGCTAGAAATTGTGCGAGACGATGGGCCACAACGTCACAATCTAAGAAATGGGATTGCTTCGGCCCCACTGGGAATGCTGCCCCGCAATGACTTACGATGCCTTAAACGTAAACGAAGCCTCGGTGGTCTCCGGCACTTTCACCGTCGCTGTCTGAGTCCCGTATCTTTCGTGCCAGGCCTCAAGCACGTATTCACCCGACGGAAGATCTTTAAGGATGAAGGAGCCGTCCTCCCCCGTCACGGCGAAGAAAGGATGATCCAGGACACCGGCATAAGCAGCCATCCAAGGGTGAACTTCGCATTTGATCTTCACCATCACCTCAGGGGCCGTAAATTTCTGCGTGAGTTTCATCCCCTGGATCGGCATTCCGAGGTTGAATTCCTTGCTGTTCTTCGGAAGCGAGTGGACATTGTGGAGCGTTCCATCACTATTCAGGATTTGGAGGGGTTGATTCACCCGAATCCCAAAAACATGCGGTTCGTAGTGACAGCCCTTCTGGTCAAAAATCACCGGCTCTTTGGGCGGCTCAAAGGTTTTTCCCTCCAGACCTTCCCTGACGTAGACGAAGACATTTTTCAAGGTCCCGTTGGGATTGACAACCACCTCCTCACTCATTGCCCCCTCTTTATGTTGAAGGAGGCAGGCAGGATCCGCATCCATCCGAATCAGCTGAGGTGCCGGAGGCGCCCCTTCAAAAAGGACCTTTCCTGTCAAACTGGCCCCTTGGGCCCTCGCTCCCTCCGTACCAACGAGCGCAAAAAGGGCAAAAAGCCCCCCCAGGATGCCCGCCCCCAAAATCGGAAACTTCAATCTCTTCATGCCAAGTATCTCCCTTCGTTCTAATGATTTAGTCTAACCAAAGCCCCGCTCGAGGTCAAGGTACAGAAGGGGGTGCTTGCCGTTGGGCCCGACGAGCCCAGACGAAAATGGCCGTGGCCACGCCGGTTAAGACCACCCCCACCATTCCGATCAGGAAAAGGACCGCCAGCGTCACGGCCTTGCTTGAAGCGGAACTCGGATCGGTGAAACAGACCGAGCAGGCGAAGATGATTCCTTTGATCACAACGGCTCAACCTTCTTCATTTTGGAAATAAACCAAAAAAGATAGCCGGCGAGAAAGACTCCGCCAAGAAAAGAGGCGATCCCCAACGCCAGGAGGGTTAGATTTTCAGAACTCGAATAATTGCGGACGGCCCAAACGCCGAAGCCGAAGGCGAGCACGATCGAAAGGGAAATGAAACAGATGTGGACGGCCCGAAGGGACATGGGGATCGGCCCTCAGACAGAAATCACGGGTAACATCAAGAGGACGAGAAAGAAAATGCCGGTGAAAGCAAGGATCGCAAAAATCACCTGTTTCTCTGAAATCAGGTGCATAAAGAAGCCCGCCACCAGCGATCCCTTAACCCCGGCAATCGCGAGAGCCACCGCCATCGCTTTCCTGAAAGGAAGGTGAAGATAAGAAACCGTCACCGTCACCACGGTCAAAGCCGCCAGTGCGGCAAAAACCACAAGGTAGGTCCTGACATGCCGCTTGAGTTCGCCCTCTGATAAATGAGCTGTCATTACAAGAGATAAATCGTTGGAAAAAGGAAAATCCAAACCAAATCGACAAAGTGCCAGTAAAGGCCGGCACATTCCACGCGCCCTGTAAATTGTTCGGCGTCCTCACGCCAAAGCCCGGTTCCAGGAAAGAGAAAATAGAGGTTCACGAGAATCCCCCCCAAGACGTGCAGCCCGTGAAGGCCGGTCAGAGTGAAATAAATCGCGTAAAAAAGATCTGTGCTTGGAAA
Source organism: uncultured bacterium (assembly GCA_964565495.1). GTDB lineage: Bacteria > Omnitrophota > Omnitrophia > Omnitrophales > JACQLI01 > CAZMFE01. Next base: position 8,706 of record CAZMFE010000017.1, on the reverse strand, counting down.
ATGGTGGTGGAGAAACTTGGCTCCATATTCGAAGGTCTTAACGACGAGAAATACGAAACCCAAAAGAACGGTCGAACCCATGTAAAATCGGTACTGGGGAAGATTGCCTACCGCAATCGAGGCCCACGACAGGACCATCGTGACACTCGAGGTAATCAGGACAAGGGTATTGAGCGTCGCTAAGGGAACATTCAAAAGTTCCCAGCCGTGCGGCCAGGAAGGGGCGCTCGTCCGAATCAAGATATAAGCTGAAAAAAGCCCCCCAAAGAGCATCACCTCAGAAGCCAGAAAACACCAGGTTCCCAGCTTGGCATTTGTAACACCGGTGACCGGGTGGGGTTTCGCGATGTAACGAATGAGTGCTGACATTAGGAGTTTCCCTCAGGAACGCTAGACTCGTAAGGCCCGCGGTTAACAACGGGCAACTCCTCAAAATTCCCATGCGGCGGCGGGGAGGGGGCGGACCACTCCAGCGTTGTCGCCTGCCAGGGATTCCGATCTACTTTCTTGCCGAAGAAAAGGCTTCCAACGAAATTCAGGACAAAAGGGATCTGAGACAGCGCCAGCAGCCAGGCACTGATCGAGATGAAGACGTTCAACGGCTGAGTCGGCAGGGCATGAGCATACTGGGTGGGGTCGTAGAGCCTCCGCGAGACTCCGGCCAGGCCCTGAAAAAACATCGGCATAAAGACCCCATTGATAAAAAGAAGGGAGGGCCAAAAGTGAAGTTTTCCTAAAAATTCCGACATCTTCCTTCCCGTCACCTTGGGAAACCAGTGATAGATTCCTGCAAAAAGCGCGAAAAGGGTCCCGGGAGCGACCACGTAATGGAAATGTCCGATGACGTAGTAAGTGTCGTGCAAATGAATATCCGAAGCCGCGAGTCCGAGAGGAAGCCCCGTGAGCCCGCCGATCCCGAACATCGGCAAAAAGGCGATCGCAAAAAGCATCGAAGTCGGAAACCGAATCGAGCCGCCCCAAAGGCTCAAGGCAAGGGCCGTCAGGATGACAACAGAGGGAATGGAAATAATCATCGTCGTGATTTGGAAAAAGGCGCTCATCTTGGTTCCCATGCTCGTGAGAAACATGTGATGGGCCCAAACGATAAACGACATGAAACCGATAAAGATGACGGAATAGACCATCCCCTTATAACCATAGATCGGCTTGCGGGTGTTCGTGGCGATAATCTCCGCCACAATCCCCATGGCGGGCAAAATCAACACATAAACTTCGGGGTGGGCGAGAAACCAAAAAAGGTGCTGCCAAAGAAGCGGGTTTCCCCCCCCGCTCGCTTCCAGGGCTTTGCCGGCCACCACCAGACCGCTCGGCAAAAAGAAGCTGGTCCCCACGAGCCGATCCATGAGTTGAAGCACTGCTGCGGCTTCCAGGGGAGGGAAAGCCAAAAGGAGGAGAAAGCTCGTCACAAATTGGGCCCAGACAAAAAACGGAAGCCGAAAAAAACCGAGACCATCCGCCCGAAGTTGAACAATGGTCGTGATGAAATTGACAGCACCCAGAAGCGAAGAGGTAATCAGAAAAACCATTCCCAGGAGCCACATCGTCTGGCCGAGAGGGGCAATGTCCGCAAGGGGGGGGTAAGAAGTCCACCCCGATTGGGCCGCTCCTTCAGGAACGAAGAAACTCGCGAACATCACAATCCCCCCTACAAAATAGAACCAATAACTGGCCGCATTGAGTTTCGGAAAGGCCATGTCAGGCGCCCCAATTTGAAGGGGAACGAGGTAGTTTCCAAAACCGCCCACCGCAAGCGGCACCACCCCCAGGAAGATCATGATCGTTCCGTGCATCGCCCCCAGCTGATTGTAAAACTCCGGCAACATAATCCCGCCGACCATCTGTTTCTCGTTGAAAAGTCCAGCAATCCAAGGAATCGGCTGGGCAGGATAGGCCAGCTGCCAACGGAGGACCATCACGAGACTAAAGCCAAAGAGAAGGAAGAAAAGTCCCGTGAAAGCGTACTGAATCCCGATCATCTTGTGGTCGGTCGAAAAAATATATCTCCGCCAAAAGGGAAGTTTGTAAGAAGAATCGTGTTGCGTCATCGTCACTAAGACAGAATCTCTGTGCCTCCAACAGCCGTTCGGCCAAGAGAGGAGAAAATTTGTTTTCCCGCCGCGGGCCTCACTTCAAGAAATCTAAGGGATTCCGGGGCTGGGGCCCACGCCGTCCCTCGCTTGAGAACGCCGGCGGCGTTTTCCCCTCCCCGGAATCCCAAGATTTCTAGGACTCTGTCGGCCCTGATTGCGTCGGAGAAAACAAATTTTCTCCATCGAGAATTTCTCCCGTCTTGAAGGCGCGAATTGCGGAGGCTTCGTGCAAGACTCAGGCGATTTGGCCGAGGGGAAGCGATGGCCCCGCCCCGTCCTTCGGGCGGGGAACAGCGAGGGACCCCGGCCAAAGCGCCCCTCGTTCTTGCCGAAGCCGGAGCGACTGAGCACCGAAAGGCGGGGAGAAATTCTGCTGACGGAGAAATGTATTTCACGACTGCACAGGCTGGACAATCGACTCGGCTTGCGGCTCGGGCTTCATCTGATTGAGCCAATTCTCAAACTCGGCTTCCGTTTCCACCGTGAAAAATCCACGCATCCGGTAATGCCCCAGGCCGCAAAGCTGGGCACAGGCAATCTCAAAATCTCCGGTCTTTTTCGCCTCAAACCAAGACCGGATCACCTGACCCGGAATCACATCCTGTTTCACCCGCATCACCGGAATCGTAAAGCTATGAATCACATCTTTAGAACTCAGGTGGACAATCACCGGCTGATGGACCGGCACATGCAACTGGTTAATGGCCACGATGTCGTCCTTTCCAGAAGGGTCACCGGCGTCAAGGCCGACCGGATTCATCGGTCCCATGAGCTCGGGATTCGTTTTTCCGAAATTCCCATCCGCTCCCGCATAGTGAAAATTCCAGGCAAATTGTTCGGCGACGACCCGCACCTGAAGCGCTCGCTCAAGTGGGGGGGGTTCATTTTTGATCTGATGGAAGGCAGGAAAAGAGAATCCGATTAAAAGGACCGCTTCGAAGAGTGCCACTCCTATTTCCAAATAATTGGGAAGCTTGAGATGCCGCTCGCGATAAGCCGCTTGACGGCCGGGACGCTGGCGAAATCGCACCAAGGCGATGACGAGAAAGACGGACCATCCGATGAAAAGAGCGAACATAAAAATATGGATGACGTAAATCAACCGATCAATCGCCGCCCCGTGCGTAGAGATATCGATCGGGAGTCCCCAGCCGTAATATTTTTCCATGAGGACTAAAAGTGTGGCGAAAGAAGAATAGACTGTCAAGGTATAATGTGGGTATGAAACCTATCCTTGTCATTGGCGGCGGGATCGTCGGTTTGGCCGTGGCTCGGGAACTCCTCTTGCGCCGGCCGGACGAGAAAGTCTTAGTCCTGGAGAAGGAACCGGACATCGCCACCCATCAAACCGGCCACAATTCGGGCGTCATCCATTCGGGGATTTATTACCCGGCCGATTCCGATAAAGCGGAAGGCTGCCGGGAAGGAGTCCGTCTCCTCAACGAATTCTGCGATCGTCACCAAATCAAACGGAAACGCTGTGGCAAAGTCATTGTGGCCACCGAAGCCGAGGAATTGCCTCACCTCGGAAAACTCCACCAGCAGGGAATCGCTAACCAGATCCCGGGGCTCCGTCAAATCACTCCTGAAGAACTTCGGGGAATCGAGCCGGCAATTTCCGGCTTAAAGGCCCTTTATCTTCCTGAAGTTTCGCTGGTCGATTTCCGGGAGGTGAGCACGGCCCTTAAGAAAGATTTTGAGGCGAAGGGCGGGGTTGTTTCCCTTCACCGGAAGGTTACAAGAATCACTCCCGAGAAAAATGAAATCCGGGTCGAAACCGATCGAGGAAGTTTTACGGCGGATTATCTCATTAATTGTGCGGGTCTTTATTCAGATCGGATCGCGGAATTGGCTGGCTGCAAGGTTCCTGTCCGGATCGTCCCATTTCGGGGTGAATATTTTTATCTCGCTGGGGAAATTTCGAATAAAATCCAAGGCCTCGTTTATCCCGTCCCGGATTCGAGGTTCCCCTTTTTGGGAGTACATCTGACGCCCACCCTGGACGGTAAAGTCACGGCGGGTCCGAATGCGGTGCTGGCGTTGGGCCGGGAGGGCTATCGGTGGCAAGAGATGAACCTTAGAGAAGTATTCGACTATTTATCTTACGAGGGTTTCTGGCGAATGGGGCTCAAATATTGGCGAACCGGTCTCTTTGAAGTCGTCCGTTCTCTCGCCAAACCCCTTTATGTTGCAAGCGTAAGGAAATTTTTGCCTGACTTGAAGGTTTCGGATCTCCTCGCCGACGGTTCCGGCGTCCGGGCGCAAGCCGTGGCGAAAAATGGAGATCTCGTCCACGATTTTCTCTATCTTCAACAACCCGGTGCCCTTCATATCTTGAATGCCCCTTCCCCCGCTGCCACGGCGAGTCTCGCGATTGCTAAAAAAATTGTCGATCTCGTTCCTCAACAAACGTAAAATAAAAATCATGAACAAGATTACCGTCTACCAAAAACCAACCTGCACGACCTGCCGGGAGGTCTACGCCGCGCTTAAAGAGAGCGGGGTGGACTTCGAGGCGGTTGATTATTACCTCGAGCCGATCCCGAAGCCCAAGCTCAAAGAGTTGCTTCGCAAAATGGGGGTGAAGGCGGGTGAACTCCTGCGGACGAAGGAACCGATTTACAAAGAGTTGAAGCTAGCTGAAAAGAAACTTTCTGAGAATGAAGTGATTGATCTGATGATGAAGCACCCGGATCTGATCCAGCGGCCGATCGTGGAAAAAGGAAACCGTGCCATCCTCGCCCGGCCGGCGGAACGGCTCAAGGAAATTCTTTAAAAGAGGGAGAATTTGATGTACTTGCGCGGGTGTTTCTTGAAGTCTTTGATCAAATCGTTGAGTTGATTCGCGAGTTCGACCAAGCGGTCATAAAGCGCCTGGTCGTGAAAGAGCTGCCCCACCGTCCCTTGTTGCTCGTTCACCGCGTTCAACACCTTTTTTGTTTCGTCCAATACCTCCGAGGCTTGGCGAAGCGTCGCATCGAAATCCGTAGCCCGATTTCCCCGGAGGGAGGCCCTTTCGGGGAGGGGCCCCGCGGTCTCGCTCCCCATGGAAATATCGATATAACGGTCGCCCAGCATCCCCTGGGTTCGGACCGCCGGAAGGGAGTCGGTCTTAATCCGCTGGCGGATATTCGAACGGACTTCCATCACGACCTCAATCAGGTTTCCCTCGGTCCCTTCTTTAAAAGCGATGTCCGTCACCCTCCCAACGATCATCCCTCCCATGCTGACCGAAGAACCCTTTTTTAATCCCCCCACGTCGGCAAGGTCGGCTTTCACCACGGAGATCTTCTGAAATAGAAGCCCTTTATCTCCTCCGGCAAAGGTGACGCCCAAAATCAAAAGACTGAGGCCCGCAAAAGTGAACAAACCGACTCGAAAATCACTCCAGGCTTTCTGGCGGTCATAAGCCATCTCTCACCTCTTTCGTGTTAGCGCCTCCTAGGAGGGTAAACTCGTGTGATGGTTTGCCGGGTCCAAAAACTCCCGGATCCGTACGTCCGGATGTTCTTTTAAAGCCTGGGGGGTTCCTTCGAAAATGAATTTCCCTTCATGAAGCATCACCATCGAATCGGCGAGCCGGGAAGCGCTCGCGACGTCATGAGTGACAATCAGAAGACTCACATCTCCCTTCTTTTTCAGTCTTAAGATCAATTGTTCAATATTAAAGGCATTGATCGGATCGAGGCCGACGGTCGGTTCGTCAAAAAGAAAGATCTCCGGATCTGAGGCCAGCGCCCGGGCGATCGCGACCCGCTTCTTCATCCCTCCCGAGAGCTGGGCGGGCCAGAGTTTGGCCGCTCCTCGGAGCCCCACAAATCGAAGGACTTCATCGACACGCTCCCCAATCTTCTCTGCCGCCATCAGTCCATGTTCCCTCAGGCGATAGCTCACATTCTCGGCAACCGTCATCGAATCAAAGAGGGCGCTTTGCTGGAACACCATGGCCATCCGGAGACGAATCTTGACGAGCTCGTGTTCGGGAAGCTCGGAAATCTCTCTGCCGTGAAAGTACACTTCGCCCGACCTTGGCTTCAGGAGCCCAAGAATCGCTTTTAAGATCGTGCTTTTGCCCACGCCGCTCGGACCCAAGATGACTTTGGTCTCCCCCTGACGAACCTCCAAATCCACGTCTCGAACGACATCGTCTCCCCCATAGTGCAACGTCACCCGCTTTAAACAAATAGTGGGCTCCCCCGAGGACGTTACCACCATGTAACGATAAAGACCTTTGTCAGAAGAAAATCGAGCGCGAGAATCGTAATCGAGGATAAGACCACCGACCGGGTGGTGGCCTCCCCCACCGCCGCAGAGCCAAATCCGATTTTCATTCCCGAGTAGCATGAGACCACGCCGATCACGAAACCAAAAGCGAGCGATTTCAAAAGGCCTCCCCAGAGGAAAGCCGGTGTCAGGACTTCAAAGACAGAATCCCAATAAAAGAAGGAACTGATCCCGACGATCTGACGCGCCACCAGCCACCCTCCCAGGAAAGCGATCCCGTCACAGAGAAGGGTGAGGACCGGCGTCATCAACGTACAGGCGAGAAGACGCGGCTCGACCAATTTTTTAATCGGATCGCTCCCTTCCGCCCGAAGGGCGTCGATTTGTTCTCCGATCGACATGGAAGCGAGTTCGGCCGCAATCGCAGATCCCGATCGGGCCGCGACCATCATTGAAGAGAGGACCGGCCCCAATTCCCGGATCACCGTGGTTCCGAGGGGGCGGCCCACATAACCGGTCGCGCCGATCGCACGCAGTTCCACAATGCTCTGCATGGCGGAGACCAAACCCATGAAAAGCCCGGTCAAAGTCACAATGGGAAGGGAACCGACTCCAATCTCATCCATTTGTCGGCGAGCGATGGATTTTTTGTAGGGGGGCAAAAAAACCGAGGTGACGGCCATCTGGGTAAAGGTAGCGATGGCTCCTAGTTCGGCTAAAAACTCGACGATCGAGTCGAGCGGATTTCTAATCAGAAAGACGGTGATCCGATTCATGGTTCAGCGATTGAGACACACGCTTATGTATCGCCCTTTTGGGGCCGCTGCTTAATCCTTGAAATACCGTGTCGCCAAAAAGGAGAGCTAGGGGGCAGGGGGCTCTTCGGGGACGTACTGGAGGAGGTAATCGCGGAGGGCCTCGATCTGCTTCGTGGAATCTCCGCCGAGAACGTCAGGGGCTGGACTCTGGCCTTCCGGGAAAAAGGTGGGCATGAGGGTCCCGGGCTGCAAAACTTGGGGGTCTTTAAGCCACTCCACAATCCATGGGGGTTTGAGGCGCGACTTTGAAAGCGTGAGGTCCGGGGCGAGGAAGGAGGTCCCGAGGGCGGCACCTTTTTTGGGTTCGTGACATTTCGCACATTGAAAGGTGACAAAAAGGCTCTTCCCCGCCTCAAGCGATTCCGCTGAGGGCTTCGCCCCCTCGGGGGAGGCGACCTCGCCAAAAAAGATCTCCTGATGGGCGAGGTGCGAGAAATATTTAATGAGTGTTGTTAGTTCCTCATGACTGAATCCAAAACTCGGCATCCGGAAACTGAGCCAGGGCCGGATCGTCGCCGGTTCTTTCAGAAAATTGTAAAGCCAGGTTTCCTGAACCTTCGCCCCTTCCCCTTCCAAGGGAGGCGGGACGAGGCCGGGGTCAGACAAGAGTTCCTTCACCTTCCCCCCCTTTCCTTCCAGGAGGTGACATCCCTGGCAGTTCAATTTCGTGACCAAGAGACGGCCGGCCTCTATTTCTTCTTCCTTCAGGTCGAGGAGCCGTTCGATCTTAAGGGGAATCGGTTCTTCGACCTGGCTTAAGAGAAAGGTGGTAAGCGCATGGGCCTCGGCGTCTGTGAAATCAAACTGGGGCATCTTGAGTTTTTCAAGATAATCTTTGATTTTCCCCTGGTCAAAAATCCTCGGCTCCTTCAGCTTCTGGAAAAACCAGGCCTGGCGCGTCCGCTCGATCGGAACAAATCCGAAATCGAGCCGTTCCACTTCCTTCGCTCCCTCATCTGAAAGTTCGGTTCCGATCGGCTTCGCCTTCTCAAATCCGGGGATGTCGTGACAGGCAAAACAGCCTTGATGGGCAATCATCTTCTCCCCCAGATAAACCCGTTTCGTTTCGGAATCCATCCGGGAAAGTCCCGCTAAGGCTTCTTCTTTTCTCATCTGAGTCCTCATGAAGCCGAGGACCATCTCATCCAAGACCTCTGGTTTCGCCTGTGGGACCGGTTCCTTTTCAAACGCCTCATTGCGAAGGGTCATCAAGTAACTCGTAAGATGAGAAGCCTCCTCATCGGTGAGGCGGAGATTGGGCATCCGGCCCTTCTCCAAATAGTGTTTCGGATTTTTAAGCCACGTAAAAAGCCACTCGGGGGTGGTCTTACTCGCGATGCCAGCGAGGTTCGCCGCAAACGTGTTGACGCCGTAACCCTCCGCCTTATGACATCCCGTACAGCCGAGTTCCTTGAAAAGTCTCTCGCCTCGTGCCGGATTTCCTTTTTCGGTCGGCGGCTTGAGTTCGACGGGCGTCGAGTGTTTGAAAAGGTAAGCGGTCATTCCCTCAATCACCGCATTACTTTTTTCTTTGTCCTTGGGAGAACTCGTGT
>CAZMFE010000016.1:0-15722 GCA_964565495.1 uncultured bacterium | reverse complement strand
CCGCACCTCGGCGCGGCTCGACAGCATCCTGGCCGTAAGGAGGGCGGAATCCCCCATCCCCGGAGGCAGGAAAGCCCTCACGCCTTCAGCAATAAGCTCCCGATTTTCTTCTTTCTCCTGACTCCGCATCTCTGATCGAAGGACACCCTTGGAGGGTTCATTTAAGGTTGTTTCCAATTCAGCGTGGTTATTTTCTAACTCGGCTTCAATGTTTCTGATCTCTATATTCTCCTCATTCCCTAAGGGACGAATCACCTGGAGCGTTTTTTGAATCTCATCCAAAAGCTGCTTGGCCCTTTCAGGGTTGGAATATTGTTTAGCGGCGGCGAGGAGTCCCGAAATCGTGCTTTGAAAAACACCAAAATCCTCTGCACTGAGCTTGATTTTATCCTGGGTGTAACCCGAGTACTGACTCAGCCGTTCGAGTAGAACTTGATAATTTCCTTGATAAGCTTTATTGACAGGAGACTCTTTCTGCACTGACGAGACCATCGCACTTTCCGGCGTGATGAGGCCTCGGGCGGCCAACGCACTCACCTTCTCGATGTGAGCTACTGCCTCGGCATACCCAGCTTCATTGTCATAACCGATGCCAATATTATAGACTGCATTTTCTTGACCCTCTTCCAGACGAGTCAAATGGGGAAGGAAAATACCGGCCGTCTTGTCTCCCACAATCTGAGCTGTGGATTGCACCTCCGGTCGGTAAGAAATGACCCTTTGAAATTCTTCCCTTGGGGCAAGCCGATGGATATGTTCGTTGAGTTCCTGGGCGGTGGGAAGCTCTTGGTCGCTCTTTGGAATCCAGATGCTCACCTTGAGGAGTGAACCGGAATAATTTGCGTCCCGCCTCGCGATCCCGCTTAATATTCCCTTAAATTCAGGACGAACCAGGATGACGGCCTGATTGGCTCCGGTTTCTTCCAAGGTGGAAATCATTTTGGGATCATTGGCAGTGCGGAGAGATTTTCCCGCGGAGGGGGCGCCGAAGAGCCCGCCCTGACGTGGGGTAATCCCGTGATCGGTAACAAAGCGGATGTATTTGATACCGAACGGTGATAAAAACATGGTAATTTCAATCAGAAGGCGGGTCAATCCTGCCGTCGTACAAGAAGCGCAGGAAATATAAACCGGCTCCCCCTCCGGCTGGTCTTGCAAGACATCGAAAATTTGATCCTCGTTCACTCCCCGAATGACGGTAAGATCCACTTCACCTTTGGGAGGCGTGGTCAGAATAATCCTCTTCAGATACGGGTTTTTATTTCCTTCGTCATCCTCGGTAAAGGCTTTGTAGTAAGGATCATTTTTCTCCAAAGCGAATCCCCCGGCGTTGATGAGGGTTTCTGTCTGTAAGAGGATTTCGTCCAATTCCTCTCGAACGCGGCGTTCAAAAGCTTCCTCCGGTTCGCCCGGCCGCTGTTTGAGGTGAAAGTAAGGAATGGCGAGAGGGATCTCCTGGGTTGACTCTTGGAGATATTCTCCGGTCTTCTTGTTTTTCAACAGGAGGTACCCCTCCATTAATCCCGTGGCCTTCTCAAGCTCATAGGTCTCGTCGTCCCGCATGATATCCATCGGACCGTGAGCCAAATCATATTTATACTGTTGAAGCAGGGTATCGATGTTCTCTACGCCGATGAAAGCTCGGGGAACATAATTGGGATCGCTGGCCAAGATCTTGTAGATTAACTTGCCAATGCGGCCCCGGATTCCCACAATGATGAAACCGATCTCCTTGCCGGCCTCAACCTCTTTTGGGACTGCGCGCCTCCGGTTAGGAGAAATCGTTCCCGTCCTCCACTTTCCTTGTTCGAGGTCCGAGAGGAAAGCCTGTGTTTGTGCTTCGGTCATTGATTCCCGATCTCGGAGGATCGCCTGACGGATCATCTGATTAAGAGAGGCGGCATAGCCGATATCGTTGTAGTGGACAACGATTTCCACTTCTCCCGTCTCAAGAACTGTTGTAGCTTGACTGTCAAAAACCACGGGTTTGGTTTGCAAGATTCCGTGTAACGAATCCAAATTTTCATTCTCTTCGGCATATCGGATGTAATCGACATGGGTGGTGTGGGCAACCTCTTGAAAAGCCAAGTGGATTTGATCCCGCAAACGCGCCATTTGTTTTTTCTGGGCATCCTTTTCCAGCTTTCCGACTGCCGCAAAGGCCGACCCCTGCTTGGGAATCAAAAGGATTCTCACGTTGCCTGCCCCTTTGGGGGCATCGTACTCCACCACCCCCGCAGAATTTCCTTGGTACTTGATTGTCAAGTTTGGAAAAAGTGAACGTAAGGCCTCTATGAATTTCTTTTCCAGGATGAGGCGAATACCGCCGCCCTCACCCGTGAGAGGGCGGACGGCTTCTATCCCTGCCGGCATCTCGAATTGATCTTTGAATTGACTGTCGATCACGGCCCAAACATGCCCGAGGGCGAGCGTGAGAGGTGAGGCGAGAGGCAAATAGGAGCGCCGATCCAGGAGTTGCTCGGCATTGATTCCGGCTGCGGCCGCTTCTTCGGCCGGATCTTCGTCACCCGAAAATGAAAAAACCCTTTTAAGTCCGGATGCCTGCTGCAGATCTTTAAGAATTTTCTCGCGTACTTCCTTGGGCTGATCCGTTAAGTCGGGGTCTGAAAAATCAATGAGATATTCGGTTTGATACTGTTTCATTCTCTCGGGCGCAGGTACCGTCTCGTGAATGCGGATGGCGTGTCCATTGATCACCAGGACATTGCTTTCTCTTTCCTTTTTCAACTCCATCTGATCCGCTGGATGACGGCCGTGGAAGGGATTGGCGATAAGCAGGGCGTAAAGCCGGTTGACATCTTTGACACCATAAATGTCGGTGAGTGAAATATTGGGGTCGCCGACGATCTCCCTGAGATAGGCGTCAAACACCCTATTGTGGACCGTGTTAGTCGCCACCTGGGCGCTGGGGTCAAAATTGGATTCTAGGACGGTGGTCAATCGACCCTTATCAAATCGGTAATGACCCACATTGACGGCCAGACGAATCGGCGATTCCGTCAGCACAGGCTTTCGTTCGGAATCATATTGGAACAAGGGAGATTTAACTCTCATGGGTTCTTCTTTGACGGGCGGCGGAGCGGGGGGTGAGGCCGTGGCCTCTTCGGCCAACCTTTCTTCAGAAACCTCCTCTTTCCCCACATAGCGCTGTTCCGGAAAACGAAGCGGATGAGAACCGCGGTAAATTCTTCCCGTCCGGCCGTCAATGGTCAGCGTGTCTCCCCCCAAGCCCCCTCTCAAGGGATGACCTGCCAGTATCCGATTTCCTTCCTTGTCTTTTCCCAACTCTAGGCCGGCCACAAGGGATTTTCCCAATTTACGAGCATTCAAAGCGCCGTGGCTAGAGCCAGCGACAGGAGTAATGACGCCGGTAACATCCTCCTGAATGAGTTTCAGAGTTTCCTCCGGCGTAATGTAGTCCAGTACGAGGATGATCCCCAACCCCTTCTCATTCTGACGATCCATCCGGTACCTCAGTAGACGAATTTGAGCTTTCAGCTCATCCAAAGACATTTCATCCGCAAAAATGAGACGTCCGGCCTCGGCACCACCCGCCACTCCTTCCCCTCGGGCCAACGGCTGAATCTGTTCTGAAATGACCAGTTCTTTGCCGGGAATGGACTGGACGACATTTCGCGTCTGCAATACGTGAAATTGGCCATTTTCCGTTGTAATCTCAATCTGTTGGTCCGAATGGTAGTATTGGACCAATCGATTCGCAAGCTGGCGGTATTTCTTCGCCCAGGCAAAGGGGATCTCGGACAATTGATGAAGATAATGCTTCGTGGCACCTCCCACCAAATCGGCCCCCTGGGCCCGGGCCTTATGATTAACCTTAATGCTGCCACGCTCTGTTTCGACGACCGCCGTAGACGACTCCCCGTTGAAGTTTCCAAATACCATGACCTGTAAGATAACGGCGTTCCCCCATTTGCCGAAATACCCGCTTTGGGCTCGAAAGGTCTGCGCCAGAGGATGATCCCAGGAATCAGACACGGCCTCCACTGCCCGCACCAAAAGTCCCAGAGGATCGGGATTATCCTCAAAAGTGGGGGCTGTTTCGCGAATCTTCTCCTTGAATCGCTCAACGAGGATTTTCATCTCTTTCTCGTTAAATTGATACATCTCCTCTTTATTTGTTTCGGATTTCATTTGATCGATGATGCGAATAAACTCTATTTTCGGAATCCCATAGATCGCTTCTCCATAAGAACTCAAAAACCTCCGGTAAACGTCATAGACAAACCAAGGCTCTGCGCCGTTCTTGATCATCGCGATCGTGAGGGTGTCGTTCATCGGCACATTGCTTACCGTGTCATAGATTCCGGGCATGGAAATCATGGAACTGGAACGAACAGAGACGAGGAGAGGCAATGGATTTGTCGGGGCTTGACGGTGTTGTTTGATCAACGCCTCATATTTTTTAAGGGGGGCTTCGCTAAAGGGAAAGTGCTTTCCGGTAAGCTTTTCCAATCTTAAAATTTCTTCCACCACGGCTTTTTCAAGACGTTTCGTCTCGCGAATGGGGAAAGCGGTGGTCAAAATAGCACCCGGAGGCACTGGAAGACCCAGGGAATCGAGCTCGACCAAATTCTTACCCTTCTTGCCCAAGGCGGCCATGGTGATATCTTCCCGCAAAGGGCCATCCTCGCCAAACCGAACCACTTCTGGAGTAAGCCCTTTATGAGACGGAGAGAGAACGCTCGCCCAACGAGTTCTGACACCCTTTAATTCCTGGGAAAGCAATCTTACAAATTGCTCCAGCATTCCCACCGCCTCTTCTTCGGCGACGAAATTCCCAGTGAGAGTCTCTTCAACCAATTGGTAATATTCATCGTTGGTTAAATCCGAACCTACCGGAATATTTCGATAATTGGGGGCCAGGTCTTCGCGTCCAATCCAAACCGCCGTTCGTCCAGCAAGACTCCCGTAGGTGTCGTTAAAATAATCCAACATTCTCTTATGTTCTTCCAAGAGAAGAATCAGAAGGTCACGAATTTGATCGATGGGGAGCCTTTCATTCCTAAGAACTTGGCCGATCGCTTCTAAATCTCTGGAGCCTAATCCTGAAATAACCAAATGATCGATAAGTACCAAAAGATAGCCCGCCAACTCATTGCGGGAGGCGGCCTCACCCGTTTTGAGGCGCTTCAGCAAAGCCGGAACTTTTTGTTTCAGGACGGCCTTAAGCAATTGATTTTGATAAGCTTCCAGATAAAGTCCATCGTTGAAAGCGTTAAATTTCGACTCGCTGTATTGAAACCGAGGGTCGTAGTTCCAGAAGCCCCATTCGGCTTGAGCTTTATGCTTTCTAGAAAATTCATAGATCTCGATATCCAGCCGCTCGACCTGTTCCAGACTTTTACTCTTATACTGGCGACGCCGGACGTTCACGGCCTGCATGGCTTCGAGGAATCGGCCGGACCTGACCAATGCTTCCACTTCCTCGCCGGCGGCCCGGAGGCCTCGTCTTTCAACCTCTGCCAGGCTCACGTCGTAATGAGCAATGAGATCCTGATACAGCCTAATAGCGTCCGCCACCAATTTCCGGTCGGGCGCCTCTCCGAGTTGAAGCTTCGGCATGAACTTCTCCAGCCAATCAATCGGAATGAGGGCGGGGTCCTTAATTTCATTCGGCGTCTCAGTGAAACCCTTCTCTTCATTAAGGGTCTTCAGAATGATTTGGAAGATTTGGTCCCAATGGCTTAGAACCTCGGGGGTCAAATCCTGTAAAACCTCATCCGCAAACTCCGCTTTGAGGTAAGGACGCAACGGTTCTGGACTACGCAATCGCATGGCAGTGAACAAGGCGCCTACGAAGTAGCGGTCGGTCGAATCTTTGTCCGGAGTGTGCAATTTTTTTCGAATGTACTTGACGATACGAACGGCGGTCGTCTCCGTATCAAACTCAATAGCCGTGTTCCTCACTCGGTCTGAAGTCTCAATCGTTCGCGGATAATCCATGCTCCGAATGAGACGGCTTGCCAAGTAATAATCAAAATCAATCGGGCTATTCAGAAATTGACTGATCGCCGCTTGGGCCCCATCATGAAATTTGACCATTTTCAGTTCCAGCAACACAGTCAAAAAGGCTATCCAGGGGGCGGCCAAAGGCGGGTTTTTCTCTATTTCAGGGAGAAGGGCCAATATTTCATTGTCAAGGGATTGTCTCCTGCTGAGGATTGAAGAGATAAGCACATTCACCAAGGGTCCATTTTCTTGCTGTAAAATCCTTGCAGCCATTTGGGCAATGCTGCCGAGGGTCCGGTCGGGTGATTGCCAATCCCAAGTGGAGGGTTTCTCAGTCATTTCGCTGAGAAGTTCCAATAATTGCGGTAGGGCCTCATCCTCCAGCAGGACCCAATAACTCACGGTATGGAAACCCCATTGGTAAACAAGTGCGAGAAACTTCTCACCCCACTTTTCGGCAAAGGCCTCTAATCGATCCATTCGGGCGAGCGCCGCTCGGATTGCCTGAGCAGCCTGAGATTGTGGAAAAACGCTCGAGGTCACCACTTCTACCATGCGCGGAAGATTCCCATGAAAAAGACTGATCAGCCGATCCGCAATGGGACGGCCTTCCTCTTTAAAAAGTTCATAAAGAGGAGGGGAGGAAAGCGCCGTCGTTTGATCAAACAGATTTCCCCATCGAACGAGATCATCGGGAGTGGCGGTCTGAATTTTTTGAATGATCAAACGGGCCGCCCGCGATTCGTTTTTCTTTAACCCAGAGACAGCCTCTTCACGAATTTGGGCGAGCTCGCGGGAGGAGGTGAAATGAATCAGCATGTTTAAGGCCTGATCCGTGCCGATTTCGCTGATCGCGCGGAGGGCGAGCTGGACAGTCCAGGGGTGGAGGTCGCGATTCTGGGCGTAGCGGAAAAGCTCCTCGGCCGTTTTTTCTTTCATTCCTTCAGTCAACTTCTCATTCCAGTTCTTTAGGATTCTCGCGACGGCCTGAAGCTCGTCATTGGGCTCCTCGGTTCTCCTCACGATATCCATCAAAATCGATAAGTGCCGAGGCGAGACCGCCACGAGCATCGTACGAAAAACGGGCAGGCTTTGAGACCTTGCCCGAAGTTCCTCCTCAATCTGGTGCGCAAAGGAATCGATCAGATCCTTGTGAGTCTCTTCTACCCCCAGCAGAAGCAATCCTTGGACAGCGTGGGCCTTGGTGGAAATATCCTCGGTACGTGCCAGCGCAGTAAAATCTTGAATCAAATGATTTTTAAGATCAGCATTTTGTTGAATGGTCTGAACGTTGGCTTCGAGAATCTTGTTGATTGCTTCGAGAGTCTTTTCGCGAAGGTATGAGTTTTGAACTTCTGTCTCACGCACCAAACGAATCAAAGCGGAAAGCGCCTGGGCCTCTTTCAGAAAACCAAGCAGCACCACCATCCAAAGAGGATCTTCCAGGCGGGGGAGCTCGCCAGCCAGAATGGCCACGGCTTCGGATCCCAATTTTTTGAGATCCCTCACTGAACGCACGTTTTCATTTTCAAATCGGAGGCTTTCAAAATCGTGGTACAGATTCAAGACTTCCTCCCGACTCACCCGCACCTCGGCGCGGGACAGCTTGAGATAAAGATCGTAGATCAAGGGGCTGAAGCCCTCCCCTTGATTGACGGCCTCGATCTCGGCGTCGGTGCGGCCCTCAATGAGCGTGCGCACCAGGAGACGCAGCAGTTCCCCGGACTCCTCATCAAGCACGTAACCGCCGGGGATCGAGGGGGACAATTTTAAAAAATACTTTTTTCCTTCGGGCGTCTTCTGAATAGGGATCTCCACTTTGACCGCAAAGTCTTTGAAGGCTCGTCTCAATAATTCCTCGGTGGAGGAAAACAAAGGGGCGTCTTTCAAGAAGGAACGGACAATGGGAGGGAGTAAAAATTCGGTGATCGCTTTACGTAGACGCTCCTCTTTTTCTCTCGAAAAAAGAAGAGTCTTGGAGGCGCGGACCGGCTCGGAGACGAAAGCGGAAAGAGGCGGAGCTTGGACGACGGGTTTGACTGCTTCCTCAGCCCCGGCCGGCACTCCTCGCCGAACCTTCTCCCCCCCTTCCTTGAGAGAGGCCGTGACTCCTTTTCGATACTCTACCCTCAACCGGCTTCCGGCAGGGAGTTCGATCCCTAAATTCCCTCCCGGTTTAAATTCGTCTGTAACTTCTGCACCGTCCCCCCGGACAAAGGCCACCTGGACTCTTTCAAACTCTGTCGCTTGAGTGATCCCTTCTCCCTGGACGCTGATACGCTCTTCCACAAATCGTCCGAGCTTTCGTTCATCTCTGGAAAGGTCCTTGGGCACCTCCAAGGGGATAATAGGGTTTCTTACCTCGGCGCGGGGGGAAGCCGGGATTGTTACCTCGCCGTCGACCGATACAAATCGGGCCTTCGTGACGTATTCGATCAGAGCCTCCCGGTCCGAGGAGTTCCGTGGGTGGGCCGTGCTAATGGCTTCCCCTTTCCAGCCGGGCTGGTCTTCCCCTTCCTGCCTAAACCAAATGACCCGAATCAGATTCCCAAAGAGCATTTCGTTAACTGCCTCAGGATTGTTTTGGATGCCCTCGCTCACTAGTCGTATTTCTTCGGCGTAGACTTTTTCTGCCTGCCGGGCCGAGGTCACTATTTTGAAGACACGGGAATTAAACAGATGGTCACCTGTGTAATCAGCGATTTGGGACAAAAGCCCATCCACCACCTTTTGGAGTGGCTGGAGGTGTTTGGGGAAAGGAGTTGAAATCACCGCTCTAGACGTCCGCACCTCGGCGCGGGGGGCGAGGAGGTGCGCTTGACCAGGGTCCGGTCCTATGCTAACCTTTGGTTTGTTATGGACACCTTGATCGACGAATATATATCGATCATTCCTACCATCTGCCACGGGAGGCCCTGTTTCCGAATCAAGGGAAAGCCTTCTCGGATTATGATCCACTTGGTGCTGGAGCTCCTTGAAGCCGGCGTTTCGGTCGAGGAGATCACCTCCGCTGACTATTACCCCCAGCTCACGCGGGAGCACATTCGGGCGGCCCTCCATTTTGCGGCCGAGCAATTGAAGAACCGCGACTTCATCGCTTTTTCCAAATAATTGCGATTCCTTCTCGACGAAAATATGCCGGGTCAGACGGAAAGGTTTCTCCGTTCGTCGGGCCAGGAGGTCTCCCGCGTCCCGACGAGCACTGAGGACGGCAAGGTCTTCACGATGGCCAGCCACGAGCAAGCGGTCTTGATTACGAGGGACCGGGATTTCCTTAATTTCCTCCCCGCCTCGACCTCGGGAATCATTTTTATCCAAATTCATCCCCCCATTGCCGGGCACATCACTCAGGCCATGAGTGACTTGTTGGAATCGGCTAACCCCTCCGAATTGTTGGGCCGAGTGGTAATTCTCCGGCGGGACGGCTACGAAATCTTTCAATAACTTTATCCGCACCTCGGCGCGGCGTGGGGGGTGGAGAAACAGATATGATTTTAATTTATTATAAATATTAATTTTTGCCTTGACAGAAGAGGAGGGACGTGCTACCCTGTATTCTATGTTTGAACTGACAGAAGGACGGCGAGAGTCGCTGAAGAAGTTTCTTACGAATGCAGGAACCGTGTTTCTGGCCGGGTTAATCATTGGATCATTCGTCAGAGAAGGGGGCTTCCGCTTGTCTTTGTTCGTTTCGGGATGTATTATGTATTTGGCAACTTTAATAGGCTGTTGGTTTCTCGACAACGCGGAAAAGGAGGAATGAAGCAATGGATCCCATTTGGATTCCGTCGGCGCTTGTTCTCCTAGTCGTTCTCTTTTCGATATTCGTAAGCTATCGGTCTCGGCATCACCACGGCCGATCCTCTTCCTGATTTCTCCCTCCGCCCTTGATCCTCCCTTGTTCTGCGCCCGCACCTCGGCGCGGGATGAATTGACAGAAGCGGCGGTTCGGCTTAGAATTAATCCTCCGTTTCCAGCCGACCTTTTCAAAAGGAGTTGAGAAATGAAAAGAGGAAGGTTCGCCAAGAAAGCCGACATATTTACGGTAACGGAAGTCATAGAAATGTTAAAACCAGTGGAAAAGAAGCTCAAATTCATCGTGAAAACCATAGCTAAATCCATCCAAACATTAGACCGAATTATACGAGATGTCGAAAACCAGAACGGGGCACTCGACAGGATCATAGGAATTCTAGAATCTGGCAATCGACTGACCGCGGTCGAAACTCGCCGCCGAACTTCGGTTCCGAGCCTTACCTTGATTTCACCATTCTTCCCGGCAACAAAATCTACATTTCCGAAAAGCTCAGGTTTTCTCCGAACCATCTCGCGAAGGCTCTTAAGGTCCGAGCGAGCGGCCATGAGAGCCGCCTTGATCAATATCTTCCTCATCGGCTCGGGATCCATACCGGCGTCCTGATAGATTTCCGGATTCTGAATAAAATTCATCGCGAGAGCCTTGACCAAAGAATAAGCGCTCGCAAGCCACTCCCCGAGATCCGAATTTCCACCCCTCATCACCTTTTCGTAGAGATTCTCACTCTCCAGGCGGGTCATTTTTGGAGTAATGACCAGGTAAGGGATTTGTTTTTCCCTTAACAATTCGCCCAAGCCGGCGCTGTGAAATCCCCCCGTGATCAGCACCGTCGCCCGCGGGCCCTGGGAAAGTTTCAAGGTATTTTCAAGGAGGACTTGGTCTCTTTTGCGGGATAACAAATAAAATTCTTCGGCGAGATCGATGAGCTTCTTCGGAAGAAGGGGAAAACGAATGCCTCTTTTTCTTTGCTGATAGGCTTCGAATTCCTCCCGGGTCATTCCAAGTTCAAGGAGCCTCGCCAGAAGGGAAAAATCCTTGCCTAACCGGAGGATTTTCTCCTCCTCGGGATTTCGGACGAGCTTGGTTTCAAGCCTGGCCTCGACCGCCTTTGTCTCCTTCAATAAGGGAGAGGCGTCGATCTCTTCGCGAAGGATCAGGATTCCTCCCAGCGCGAGGAAATTCGGATAATTCAAAAGGGGAATTCCTCCTTTTTTTGTCTCCCTATAAAGGGACTCGAAGAAATTGCGCAGAGTCCGAATATCGGGGAAACGCCGATCCGCCGCGAGCCAGGAATCGAAAGGGGCCGCCCCAGAATCGGGGAGGAGCCGCTTCAGGCCCTCGATCAAGAACTCCCGCCTCGCTCCCGCCGGAAGTCTCTTTTCAAGCTCCCGAAGGAGTCTCTCGAATTCCGAGCGGGCCGTCTCCCGCTTCAGGCGGGATTCCCTCTCATCGACGGTGAGGAGGCGGGTGAGATGGGGCCATTCAAATTGATGCTTCGGATCGGTGAAATCAAGCCCGAGGTGTTTCGCGGAAAGTTCCTGGAGGGTTCTAAAATAGGCGAGCGATTCGTCTTGGTTCTCCTCCCAATCCTTTCTTTTTTGGACCAATTTCCCTAAGTCTTCATTCAGCCGGTCCGCCTCGACCCTGCCGAGGAGGCGGCGGTAGAAATCGGATCGAACCCGGATTTTCTCTTTTTGGGATTTGATTTTTTGAAAGAGATGAAAGCTCTCGCGGTAAAGTTCGATATCGTCAACGCCGTGAACTTGGGCGGCCCGGCCTCGGGATCTTAAAGCGAAGAGCTCTGCGCCCGTGAGTTCCCCCATCTGGGCCAAATGCTCGGCCATTGCAACATTGACTTCGGGAATCGGGAAGAAATTAAAGGCCTGGGGATCGATTTTTCCAAAGGCGCCCTCGACGGCAATTTTTCGGATCTTTTTCTCACGGGAGAGATACTCGAGAATCGCCTGGATATTTCTTTGGGCTTCAGGATGGGCGTGAGCGTCCTGAATATGAATGACGAAGGGGACCTTGCCGGACGGGACAAGAGGAGCCGGAGGGGAATAAAACTCCTCCACGGACCCCAGTTCGGGAGGAATCTTTACCTGAAGCGGATCGGGAAAAGGGGCCGCGGCAACGGGAGGGGCCGACCCAAGGAGGGTATCCGCCGTAAAAAGAAGCGCGGCGAAAGCAGCGACATTGCGTCTAAACTTCCAAGTTGTTATGCCTGTCACTGAATGCCACTTATGCCGACTGGGCGATTTCTCGAAAGGCCTCCTGGAGATAATTCACCAAGCCGACGAGACGGGCGCTGGCACCGGCCCACCGATCAAATTCAGCCGGAGTCACAATTCGATAGGGAATGTTTTTGAATTGCTGCTTGAGAAGGCTCGGATCCGCCAGCTTGGAATTGCTGCTGACAATTCCCCATTTCGTGAATCTCGCAGACCGTGTTCGGGCGCGGATTTCACTTCTTGCAATGTCCACGTCCACCTCCTGCCCCACCTCTTCGATGGTATAACCCCATCGAACCGGGAATTGATCCGGCGCCAAATTGCTGTTGTACCACTCGACCGCGGCGATATCTTTCTCACTCTCCACCAGAATCCCTGCCGGACTATTGCCAAAGAGGGTGCGGGCAAAGGCCAGCCCCCCTTCTACCAGGGCAATCTGGCGTTCAAAAATGGGGGCGGTTTCAAATCCGCCGTTGAGGAGCCGCAGGAAGGCCATTCTTGCAGAATCGTCAAGCGCCGGGTTCACAAAACCGGCCGGCTCGGCCGCTCGCCCGAGCCTCACCTCTGCGCGGGCTGACTCAAGGACTGACTGCAGACTGGCCAAGATGCCGTTGCGGGTGATCTTCCCTCCGGCCACGAGGTCTTCCTCGAAGAGACGCCTCATCTTTTCTAACCCCTCACGGGGCTGACCCGCTTCATCGCGGACGCTGCGAATCGCGTCTAAGGCTCTTTGAAATTCTGCCTGACTCAAGCCTTGTTTTCCAATGGCTTCGGAAAGCAGGCGCTGCTTCTCAGAAGTCAGAAATCCCACCGAATCAAGGAATTGGGTAGCGATCCTGAGGCGCCCCTCCGGCGTCGCGGTTTCACCCTTGATCCTTTCAGGCAGTTCCTGCCACTTTTTGAGGAGGCCCGAAACATCGAAAGCGCCCCTCACCTCGGCCCGGGGCGGAAAGCCGATCGTGACGTCGACATTTGCCTCAATCGGAATCTCGTCGAGGGCTGAAGCTTCGTCTCTACGGAGTTTGTCGAGATCCCGAGGCGTCACTTCAATGGCTCTTTTTCCGACTCCAAACCAATTGAGCTGGAGGCCAAACACCCTCGTCACCTCCTCTTCCCTCCGCACGGCTTCACGGGGAAGGGCGAGCCTGAGAATTTCTCCTGCGGTTGTCGGCCGGGCAGTCGTGTAGGTCACAAATTGATCGTGTTCGCCCCGGCCTGTCTCACTGATCACGCCGCCAATCAAGCGCTCTTCTCCCGCCGGGATCCGCTCTTCTCCCACCAGGATCGGTCCTTGATCCGGTAACCCGCTTCTCACCTCAGCACGGGAGAGAAGCTGATCGGCGCTCACGGGCTTGAGACCCCGCAGGTAATGGTTCTTAAAATTCAGCACCTGCGTGTTGTCACGGAGGGTGAATAAAGTCAGCTCGCCCTGGGGATTGACGAGGAGGTAGCTTCCCGCTTTCAAAACCCTTCCTTCTTGATCGGCTGATATCGATAGAGGTTTTCTCTCCCCATTTTTTAATTCCTGCAAGGTCGAAGTGTTGAAGACTTCGATCTGCCGCTTGGGGCCGGAATTGAAAATCATGTCTCTGACTAAACGCAGGGCTTGATCCCGATCCTCCAGAAAAGAAAGCTCGGCCGGCGGACGGGCCACCCGGTCGATTCCCCGCACCTCCGCGCGGGAGCGGAGGCTTTGTCGGTCAAAGAAGGTAAGCTGGGCTTCGGCTTTGATTAAATCATCGGCGATGTTCTTCTGCTTGAGACGGACTTGCTCAAGATCTTCCTGAAGCGCCTCCCGTCTTTCTAAAGCGAGAGGGCTTTTTTGGTTCAGTCGCTCGATCAAAGTACTCTCTTTGATTTGAAGCTCTCTTTGTCTCGATTCCAGATTGGCGATCATCTCATACAACATCTTCAGCTCGCCCGCCACATTCCTCACCTCCGCGCGGGCAACCTTAATCTCCGGAGCAGAACCAGCGAAAAGACGGTGCGAGAGGCGCGTCAGCTCTTCCCATGTCACGACGCGGGGTGCAACCCGGACATAGGACTGACTATTGGATCTTTCAACCGCGAGGTTTTGGACGCGATAAAGGCCGCGATCAAGAGTTTCCGGACCCTCAAGACCTAGGGTGGCGCTTGACAAAATGATAGAAAATGAGGCGGTCAGGATGTGATCTTGCCAAGTCACACCTTCCACAAGCCGGATCACGTCACCCCGGCTGTTATGAAGACGAATGCCGGCAGGATCTCCGGGTTTTCTAGGAAAAGTCAGGGTCTCGTTGTGGAAAAGTTTACCCTGTGGACTTGTGATTTCATCCGCGTCCCAGGGGCGGATTTTTCGAAGCGACTCCTTACGGCTTTCGGTGAAGAGGCGCTTAATCATAATATTTTTATTTTTGAGAAGCGCTTCGTAAAGCTCACTCGTCAGTTTGGCCTTCTCCTTCGCCTTGGCCACTTCCTCAGGAGTGAGATCCGCCAAAGTCTTGCTGAGAGAACCGACGGTATCTCCAATATTCTTGGCAAAAGGAGAGTAGAGCCTGAGACCTACCACCACATTGTCAAAGAGACGGGCGAGGAGATATTTGATGACTCCTTCGGTCGAACCGACCGTAGTTGCGATAGTCACGTATTCCTGGCCTTGAGGACCCAAAATGGTCAGGACTCCGCCATCCATCGTCCCATCTTTGATGAGGGGCAGGCTCATCCATGAACTTTTTCCTGTTAATTCCTTGAGCGGAACGAGAAATTCCGATTCGGAACGTTTGCGGCTCTGGTGGTAAACCCGCACGCGCACCGAGCCGTCTTTGATTCCATTATCATTTAAAAGCCGCTGGATTTGAGGCGCGACTGGGAGATCCGGATCGAGCGGTTTTCCTCCCTGACTCGGCAGATATTCCTTCATCTTATCCGGAGGCACGGCGCCCATGAGGATTGCAGCGCCTAATTCATCCTGTCCTCCGCCAAAGGCTTTCACAAGCGGCCCTTCCAGAACCACCGAGGTCCCGCCGGCGCCGCTTAGATCGGGTTGGCCTCGCGTAATGGCACCTGTATTTTCGGTCACATCGGCCAGGACATCCGCCTCTTGGGTGGTTCCAGCGAATTGGAGGGAGGTTCCTCCTTCATGGACCATGTATTGTACGTCCTCGCCGTAAACAGTGTGTTTGGCTCCCTCAAACCAGTACAAATTGAGATTGACACCTGCGTTCCGATAAACTTGGGTAAAAATGTCTTGAGCAAGGCCGTCCAAGGCGTCGCGATCGTTTGCGCCCACCAAACCCTTCGTCCAAACCCCTGCGGCGATGAGGTTCGTCGCTTGAACGCTCAAACGGCTATCCATCTGTTGGAGAATCTCGGCCGGCGGAACCACTCCACGAGCAAAAGGATTCCGAGAGCGAACTTCGGAGCGGGAGGCTAAGCGCCCCAACCGGGCGGCCTGGGTGGTTTGCGCCGCCTGAAGCGATGTAGCTTGAGCTTCTTTGAAATTCTCATCTTTACCTGCCCATACTTTCAAGCCCGGCCGTTGTAATCCACGGCCAAAGGAGAAGGAAATCTTCCGGGGGATTTTCTTTAACCGGTGCAGCTTTGAAGCCGCTTTTTTATTTCCTTCGGCTTTTAGCTCAGCTGCGGCCTCATCCCGAGCCTCTTTAAACCTGTTTTGAGCGGCCCGGATCACGGCATCGAGATTT
>CAZMFE010000015.1:0-16976 GCA_964565495.1 uncultured bacterium | reverse complement strand
CTCGAAGGCGGACGGGGCGCCTCCCCTCATACGATTCGAAATTACGGAACGGACCTCCGAGAATTCTTCGCTTTTTTAAACGGCCGATTCCTCGCTGAGGTCAATACCCTTGTCATCCGGAGTTTCCTCGCTCACCTCAAAGCCCGAGGCCACTCCAGGGCGACCCTCTCTCGAAAGTTGTCTTCGTTGCGTTCTTTTTTCAAATACCTCGCTCGAGAAAATCACCTTCGTTCAAATCCGGTCTCGGGCATTAGTACTCCAAAGCGGGAAAAGAAACTTCCCCAGTTCCTTGACCTTTCAGAAGTGACGAATTTATTAGAGGCTCCTTCGGGCGAGACCTGGGAGGGGAAACGCGACCGTTCCATTCTTGAAACCCTTTACAGTTCGGGGGTCCGGGTGAGTGAACTCGTGGGCCTCAACGGAGGCGATGTCGATCTCCTAACGTGTCTTCTCAGAATTCGGGGAAAGGGGAAGAAGGAACGGATGGTCCCGATTGGGGAGAAGGCGGTTCGAGCGATTCGCGATTACTTGGATTCGTTCCCGCCTCCCTTCCGAAAGAAAAATGAGGGTCCCGAGACTCCGGTCTTTTTGAATCGCTCAGGGAGCCGGCTCACGGACCGAAGCGTCCGGCGTCTCATTGTCAAATATGCCCGCCAGATTTCACTGAAAGGCGGAATTTCCCCCCACACCTTACGCCACACGTTTGCCACTCACCTGTTGGACCGCGGGGCCGATTTGCGCAGTGTCCAAGAACTCCTGGGCCACACGAATCTTTCAACCACTCAAATTTACACTCATGTGACCACCCGCCGCCTCCAAGAAGCGTATGCCCAAGCTCATCCGAGAGCCCAGAGGAAAAAATGAGACGTTGGATTTATGATTTGGGATTTCTGATTTTCGGGATATTTTCTCTGCCGCATTTCCTTGCCAGGCTTCGCGAGGCCCCGCTCCCCCGTCAGCTGATTCGGGAGCGTTTCGGATTCCTTCCTCTCGATTTCTTGAGCGCTTTTGGGACCGTGCGACCCCTGTGGATTCACTGTGTGAGCGTCGGAGAGGTGCTTGCGGCAGAAAAATTCATTCAGTTGATCCTTGAAAGAAGACCGTCTCAAACCCTTGTCCTCACCACCGTGACGCCGACAGGACAGAAAATGGCGAAGCGCTGGGAATCGGAACGTTTAAAGGTGTTTTATTTTCCCTTCGATTTTCAATCTGCGGTGAGCCGATTTTTTGAAGCCCTAAAGCCTTCAATCCTTCTTCTGGTGGAAACTGAGCTTTGGCCCAATACGATCGAAGAGGCCGGGCGCCGCCAAATTCCCGTAGGAATCGTGAACGGCCGGATTTCCGAACGCTCCTTTCGTTCCTTCCGTCGGTTCTCTTTTCTTTTTAGGCCGGTAGTCACCGGGATTGACTTTTTTCTGGTGCAAACCCAAAAGGATCGGGACCGGTGGATTTCGCTGGGGGTGGATCGAGACAGGGTCAAGGTGACCGGGAATATGAAGCTGGATAACTTCGAAGGGAATGGGCGGCGGGGGACCGAGCGTGAGTCCTTACGGGAAAAATGGGGATTTCTCGCTTCGGATCAAATCTTGATCGGGGGAAGCACCCATCCCGGAGAGGAAGAAATCCTGTTTCGGGCGGTTCGTGAGCTTCGGCGGGAATTTCCCCTCAAGCTTCTCTTAGCTCCTCGGCATATTGAGCGTTCGATGAAAATTCTTACACTGGCAAAAAAACACGGATTTCAGGCAGTCTTGGCAACCCATAAGAACTCTCCCCACCTTTATCCTCCCCCCGCACCGGCGGGGGGAGGAAAGGAGGGGGGATTCGACGTCTTGATCCTCGACCAACTAGGGGAACTCAGAAAACTCTACCCCTTGGCCGATGTGGTCTTTATGGGAGGGAGTCTCGTTCGCCGCGGAGGCCAAAATCCGGTGGAGCCGGCCTCGAGCTGGCGGGCGATCGTTCACGGGCCTTGGGTTTTCAATTTCGAGGAACTCTATCATCGTCTTGATGAAGAGGGTGCCAGCCTTCGGGTGGCCAGCGAGAGTGAACTCATTTTTGTCCTCAAGAGGGTTCTCCGGAGTGAACGGGAGAAGGAATATTTGGGCACTCGGGCCTATGAGGTTCTGGTCAATCTTCAGGGGGCGAGTGAACGCAATTTCAATTGGATCAACCAACTTCTGATTCAGAGGGGTGGAGGGAATGATGTTTAAGGCGTCCCTGAAGAACTACTTTCGACTGCTTGCAGAGGATCGGCAGAAGGGAATTGCGGCCCAGGCTTTGAAACCCCTGGTTCAAATCCTGAGTTTTTTTTATGGAGGAGGCGTCATCTTGCTGCGGGCCCTTTACGAAAAGGGGATTCTGCCGCGCAAAAGACTTCCTTTTCCTGTGATTAGCGTGGGAAATTTAACATGGGGGGGAACCGGAAAGACTCCTTTGGTGGAATACCTGGCCCGGCGGGTGATTGAAAGGCGGCGGACCCCCCTTGTGCTCACTCGCGGATACGGAGCGGATGAAATCCACGAACTTCAGACCCATCTTCCAGGAGCTCGGATTGGGATCGGGAAGGAAAGGGACAAGGTCGCCCGCGCGATCACCAGAAAAGAGCGCATCGACGTCGCCATCCTCGATGACGGTTTTCAACACTGGAAGATGATGCGGGATATTGAAATTGTGACGGTCAACGCCCTGAACCCGTTTGGCAATGGAAGACTTTTCCCCAGCGGAGTCCTCCGAGAACCTAGACGATCCCTTCAGCGAGCCGCCCTCATCGTTCTGACACACGTGAATCTGGTGGGGGCGAAGGAACTCGCGAAACTGCGCGACGAAATCCGCTGGCTCGCTCCCCATTCCTTCCTCGCGGAGGCTTATTTGGAACCTTTATTCTTTTATCGGGCAAAGAGACGGACTCGGCTGTCACTCGTTCAGCTTGGGAATCGGCGCGTGGCGACTTTCTCGGCCGTGGCCAGTCCCCGTTCCTTTCAATTGGTTTTGGCCCATCTGGGGATCAAGCCGGTCCGCAACTTTGAATTTTGTGACCATCATGCCTTCTCTCGAGAGGAGCTTGAGGAGATTCGCGAGGTGAGCAAAAAGAGCGAAGTCGAGGAAATCATTACCACGGAGAAAGACTTTTATCGGGCTCCCGAGACCATCACCGAGGTTCTCGACCCCTTGGTTCTGGCGGCGCGGCTTCAGATTTCGGCGGGAGAAGAAATCCTCACCGATCGGGTCTTTGATTTGCTGGGGGTCGGGCGGAAATCGGAGGGGGTGTGGTAGTGTTTCGCGAGTGTCTCGACGGGATAGGTTACTGGCTGATTCGATTGAGCGCCTTTGTGGTTCAGCGTCTTACCCTCGATCGAGCTCTTGCCTTAGGCCGGCATTTGGGAGGACTCACCTACTTCTTCCCGAAGAAGCGACGTATGGCCTATGTCAACTTGAAGGCGGCCTTTCCCCATACCCGTCCTCAAGAGAGGAAACGCTGGACGTTGGATTTATTTCGCGGGCTCGGGATGAGTGCCGTAGAAATCATGCGATTTCCTATTATGAGAAAGGAAGATATCGATCGGTTGGTCACCCACCATGGTTATGAAACTTATCTCCAACATCGAGGGAGCGGAAAGGGTGTGATTCTTTTAACCGCGCACCTGGGGAACTGGGAACTCTCCCAAATTGGGGAGGGACTTCGAGGGCGGCCGATGACAGTTTTGGCTCGGAGACAAAAATACAGGCGTCTCGATGGGCTGCTTAATTCCTTTCGTCAATCCTATGGTTCCATTTCGGTGGGGAAAGAGAAGACGGGGATTCGGGACCTCCTTCGGACCCTGCGGGAAGGGGGCTGTGTCGGAGTTTTGGGGGATCAGTCGGGAGGGGATGAAGGAGTGTGGGTTCGTTTTTTTGGAAGATCCACGACCGCGCCCCGGGGGCCCCTGGCTCTCGCTTTAAGGTTGGGCGTTGCGGTGCTTCCGGTTTTCTCGGTTCGGCGCCAAGGCCCTTTCCATGATATTTTTATCGAATCCCCCCTCGAACTCGTCCGCACGGGAGACCCCCAGAGAGATCTTCAAATCAATACTCAGAATTATATTCGGATCCTGGAGTCCTATATTACAAGGTATCCCTCGCAATGGCTGTGGGGGCACAATCGCTGGAAGCGGACTCGGACAAAGCGAATCACGATCCTTTCCGATGGAAAGGCAGGTCATGTGAAACAATCCGAGGCCCTCGCGAGAGAGGTGATCGCTAAGGGGAATGAAAAGAAACCGCCTTTTGAAACACTCGTGGAAAAAATTGAGGTTCGGTTCCGGAGCCGGTGGCGGAGAAGAATCTTTCCCCTTTTTGCTTTGTTCTTCATCCCTTGGGCCCAGGGGCGTCTCGCACGGCTTCGATCTTTCTTGACCCCGGAGAGTCTGGAGCGGCTTGAACGGACCAATCCGGATATCGTCATTTCTGCGGGAGCCGGTCTTGTTCCCCTCAACCTTTGTGTCGCCTGTGAGAATTTGGCCAAATCGGTGGTCCTGATGAAACCTCCTTTTCCCTTTAATCTCTTCCGTTACGATCTAGCGCTCGTGCCGGCGCACGACCGGGGAATCCTGCCGCGAGGCCACTTTCGGATTCACGGAGCCTGGAGCGGGATGGACTCCGAAATTCTCGAGGTTTCAGGGAAACTTTTGGCCCGCTTGATCCCCAATCCCGAAAAGGTGCGACTTGGTCTTTTTCTGGGAGGAGAAACCCGCGATTTCAAGTTTTCTCTGTCTGAGGTCAAGGAGCTTCTCGCGGAGCTGGAGCGTGCCAGTGAAAAGTTGGCGGGTGAGTATCTCGTTACGACCAGCCGCCGGACGAGCGAATCGGTCAATCAATTCCTTCGTTCCCAGCTTCCCGGTTACCCTCACTGCCAGTTTTGTGTCATCGCCTCTGAGGACCCGCGGCCGGAAGTCGTGCCGGGGATGATGGCCTTGGCTGAGTTTCTGATCGTGACGGAAGACAGCCTCTCGATGATTTCTGAGGCCTTAAGCTCGGGCAAGAGGGTGGTCGTGGTGAGGATGGGGGCGAATGGGCTTGCGAAAAAACATTACCGATTTCAGGACCATTTGGCGAGGGAGTGGGGGGTCCCGGTGATTGAAGTCAAAAGACTTGCCGAGGTTTTGAGCCGTGGCGAAATCCCGTCCTCTCGTGGAGGTTTTGAGCAGGAGCGAATCCGGATTCGCGAAAGAGTCGGCGCTCTCCTTTGAGATGAAAGTTCTTCAAATTCTTCCAGCTTTAGAATTAGGCGGAGTTGAAAGAGGGACGGTGGACCTCGCGCGGAGTTTCAAGGCGCGGGGGATAGGGACCGTCGTGATTTCTTCGGGCGGAACCCTGGTCCAGGAACTCCAGAAGGAAGGAATTCCTCATTACACTCTGCCGGTGGCGAGAAAATCGATTTTCAGCCTGGCTCTGATGCCCCGGGTTGTCGAAATCATCCGAAAAGAGCGGGTCGATTTGGTCCATGCGAGAAGCCGGGTTCCGGCTTGGATCGGGTGGTTGGCGAGCCGCAAGGCGGGAGTTCCTTTCGTCACCACCTGTCACGGTTATTATTCCAATCATTTTTTAAGCCGCGTCATGGGGTGGGGAAAAAGAGTGATCGTTCCCTCCAAGGTGATTGCCCGGCATATGATTGAGGATTTTGGGGTGCCGCTGGACCGCCTCGTTTTAGTTCCGCGGGGAGTCGATCTTTCCCAATTTCCTTTCTCCCCCGACAAGTATGACGGTCCCGCCCCAAAAGTTTTCAAGGTTCTGAATCTGGGTCGGTTTTCACCGATCAAGGGGCAGCTTGAATTTCTACGAGCGATTCACGAGGTACGTCAGCGGGGGTTTCGCGTCGAGGCGTGGCTGGCCGGTTCTGAAGGGGAGGGAAAAACAAGTTACACCCGCCGAATTAAAGAAACCGTTCGACACCTCGGCCTGGAAAAGAATGTCAAGCTTTTGGGAGCGCGCCGCGATGTTCCGGAGCTTCTCAGGGAAGCCGATCTTTTGGTCCTCTCGAGTTTGATCCCCGAGTCTTTTGGACGGGTTCTGATCGAAGCCGGCGCCAGTGGGACGGTCTGTATCGCGACCCGGCTCGGAGGCGCTTTAGAAATCCTTGAAGATGAAAAAGAAGGACTCTTGGTACCTCCGCGGGATGAATTGGCCATGGCCGATGCGATCCTGAGGCTCCTCTTAAACCGCGGGGAGGCCAAAGCCATGGCCGATCGGCTTCGAAAGAAGGTCGAAACCAAGTTTTCTTTAGAAGGAATGACTGAGAAGACCCTCGAGGTCTATCAGAAGGTAAAAGAGGAGAAGCGTATTCTCGTGATCAAGGTGGGAGCTTTGGGCGATGTGATTCTTGTGGGCCCAAGCCTTCGGATGCTCCGGAAGAAATTTCCTGAGGCCCACCTGAGTCTCCTTGTGGATTCGCGTTTCAGCCCGGTCCTCTCGGGCTGCCCCTCCCTGAACGAGGTCCTCCCCTTAGATCGGGAGAAATTCCGCTCTTGGATTTGGCTCGCGCGCCTGGCAAAACGATTGCGCCGGGAGGCCTTCGATATTTCCATTGATTTTCAGAATACGAAGCGGACCCATCTTCTTGCTTTTCTTGCCGGGATTCCCGACCGTTACGGTTTTCGCCGGGGAATTTTGGGCAGACTTTTAAACCATCCGGATCTTTCCTTCCAGGAGCCTGATTCTCCGATTCGTCATCAGTTTCGGATCCTCTCGCGCCTTGGAGTCAACCAGTTGGAAGAAAAACTCGAGCTCTGGCCCGACACCGGATCTGAGGCCAAGGTGTTGGATTGGTTTCACGAGAAGGGAATCTCACCGGAGGAAAAAATCGTGGGACTCGCCATCGGATCGAGTCCCCGTTGGGCGACCAAACGCTGGCCCGCGGAATATTTTGCCTCTTTGGCGGAGCGGACGGTGAAAACCCTTGGTTGTCGGGTCGTGTTAATTGGTTCGGACGAGGAGCGGGCGATTGGGGGGGCGGTTCGTGAGCCGTCTCTTCCAGAGGGGTCTGTGCTTGATTTTGTCGGAAGGACTTCCTTAAGGGAACTTGTCTCCCTGATCAAACAGTTACGGGTGCTGGTGGCTGGAGACACTGCGCCTCTCCATATCGCCACAGCGCTGGGCATTCCTACGGTGGCCCTCTTCGGTCCCACGGATCCCCGCCGGCATCTTGTTACGGCGAACGGAACGACGGTCTTGATGCGGAGGCTTCCTTGTCAACCTTGTTACAAGGGAACTTGTCATTACTCGGAGCCTCTGGCCTGTCTGGCGCGGATTGGGGTTGAGGAGGTTTTTCAAGCCGTCCAGAAACATCTTTCCCCGAGATTTCTTTGGAAAAGGTGAAGTGAAGATTCTAATTGTTACGAAGAATTGGTTGGGCGATGTGCTGTTCGAAGTGCCTGCCATGCAGGCCGTCCGGGAAAATTTCCCCGGGGCCCGCCTTGTGGTCCTGGCACCTCGACGTTGCCAGGAAGTTCTTGAAACCGTCCCTTATCTTGATGAGGTCCGGGTCTTTGACGAACGGGAAAGTGAACGTTCCTTTCTTTCAAAGGTTCATTTCATCGGCTGGCTTCGGCGAGAAAGGTTTGACAAGGTATATCTTTTTCACCGTTCTTTCACGCGGGCTCTTTTGGCTTGGATGGGAGGGATTCCTGAAAGAGTAGGTTACGAAACTCCAAAAAGGAGGAGGGTCTTGACGGTGGCGGTTCCCGAGCCGGCCGAGCCCCTGCACCAAGTCGATTATTTTCTGGTGCTTCTCAAATGGGCAGGCCTTCGTGTGAAATTTGGAGCCGAGTATCAATTTTTTGATAGGCCCGACGATGAAGTTAAGGCCCTCCATCTCCTGGAAAGCCGGGGACTTCAAGGAAAGGCCTTCGTCGCGTTTCATATCGGAGCCAACTGGGAGCCTAAAAAGTGGCCCGCGGGCCACTTTTCCCGGCTTGCCCAACTCGTGTGGAAGAATTTTTCCTGTCCGGTGGTTTTGACGGGGGCTTCCCAGGAGGAACGCTTGGCGGAAGAAGTCCTTGAGAAGGGCCCCCCGGCCTCTTTAATCTCCTTGTGCGGTAAAACCTCCCTGGGAATTTTGGGGGCCCTTTACCGGAAAGCTGCCTTTGTGGTCTCCAGCGATTCGGGACCCCTTCATATCGCCTCCGGTGTAGGCACGCCGGTGGTTGCGCTTTTTGGACCGACTTCTCCTCGGCTGACCGGTCCCCGGGGAACCGGGAAGAAAGTGGTGATTCAATGGGTCCCCAAGGGTTATTCGGTTCCCTGGAAAGGGAAAACCGTACCGCCCGAGGGGTGGATGGAAAAGATTTCACCCGAAGCGGTCTTTGGGAGGATTCAACAAGAGAACTTATGGGCCGAGAAGAGCGAAAAAATATCCTTGTTGTCACACTGAGTAATATCGGCGATGTCATTCTGACCACTCCGGTCATTGCTTCACTACGTTCGACTTTTCCTCGAGCGAGAATGACAGTGGTTGTGGGTCCAAGGGCTCAGGGCCTTTTGAAAGGAAGTCGCCAGATCGACCGTCTCTTCGTCTACGACAAAGAAGCAAGTTGGGGTCACAAGTTGGAGCTGGTGCGGGCCCTCCGGCAAGAGTTTTACGACTGGGTCGTCGATCTCAGAAACTCTGCTTTCCCTTTTCTGGTGCGCGCCGAACGACGGAGTCCGATCTTCCGAACGTATCATTCACGAAGTGACCGAGAGCGTCACCTGGAGATCCTCCGGATGATGAAACTCTCGGGTCCCCATTCGGCGAGTTTTGATTTTTTTGGGAAGGAAGACGAAAGGGCTCTCGCCGAGAAATTGACAGGCGCAGGGCTGGACTCCTCGGTTCCCTGGATCGTGGTCGCTCCTGGAGCAAGAAGCGAAGCCAAACGGTGGCCGATCGAAGGCTTTTGTGAGGTGGTCGGGCGGCTTTTGGAGGATTCCGCCTTTTACGTCGTAGCGGTGGGCGACAAGAAAGAAACCGTTCTTGGCGCGAAGCTGACTCAGGTCAATCCCCGAAGAGTCGTAGACCTCACGGGCGAGATGACTTTGAGGGAGCTTGCGGCGCTGGTCCAGCGCGCGAAGCTCGTATTAACGAATGACAGCGCCGTGATGCATTTGGGGTACGAACTTTATCGGCCGGTTGTAGCCCTCTTTGGACCCACGGATCATGAAAGGTATGGCCGAGAAAACGAAATCTGGCGGATCGTGCGTGAAACGCCTCCCCCCACTCTTGAAAGTCTCTCTCCCGGGAAAGTCATCCGTGCCTGTGAAGAATTGCTGAATGGAGTCCCCGCGATTGCAGATTAGAGAGGAACGACCGCAGCGTATTTTAGTGACTCGGACCGATCGGCTGGGCGATCTGGTGCTTTCCACTCCCGTCTTTGAAGCCTTGCGCCGGCGATTTCCCGACGCCTACCTCGCCTGTCTCGCCTTTCTTGAGAATCGGCCAGCGGTGGAGGGGAATCCTTATCTTAACGAGGTCATTCTTTACGACAAGTTAGGGAACGAGAAGGGATGGTGGGGGAACCTCCTTTTTGCTTGGAGGCTTAGGGCAAAACGTTTCGACACCGCCCTCCATCTTCATCCCACAAACCGGATGCATCTGGTAAGTTGGCTCGCTGGAATTCCGATTCGAATCGGTTATCAGAAGAAAAACTCGTGGGCCTTAACTCACCGCCTCCCGGACAAGAAAGGAGAGGGTCTGAAACACGAGTCCGAATATAACTTTGACCTTCTCAATTTCCTGGGAATCGAACCTCCCCGCGAGATCAAGCCCCACTTTCCTCTTTGGGAAAAAGAGCGTACGGCCCTCGGAGTCTTTCTCGCCCATCTGGGCTTCCCTTGGCAGGAACCGTATGCGGTGTTGAATCCGAGTGCCAGCTGCCCTTCCAAAATTTGGCCGGCGGATCGATTCGCCCTTCTTGCAGATCAACTCCAGGAAAGGCATGGACTCCAGGTGGCTTTGATCGGTTCGAAGGAGGACCGGTGCTTGGCCCAAAGGGTGAAAGAACTCGCCTCTCGCTCCCTGACCGATCTCAGCGGAAAGCTTTCACTCGGGAGTTTGGCTTGGCTTCTCGCAAGGGCCCAACTTCTCATTTCGAATGATTCGGGTCCTGTTCACGTGGCCCGGGCGGTGGGAACCCCTGCCATTTCGATCTTTGGAAGGAATCTCGCTGGCCTGAGTCCCCGCCGCTGGGGGCCCCTGGGGGAGGAGGGGAGAATCGTCCACAAGGAAGTTGCTTGTCCGGTCTGTCTCGCCCACCGCTGTCAGATCAATTTCCTCTGTCTCGACGTCATCTCGGTCGAGGATGTTCTCAAAGCAGCTGAGCCATTCTTTCAACACAGGCAGAATCTCTCCACCTCCGGCGGACGCCTGCCTGACCGGCAGGCAGGCTCGGCCGACGAACGCCTGAAGTCATGGTGACAAAAGGTAAGGTTTTCCAAATGAAATCGGAAGGTAATCTCCCGAAGGAGTCTGGGAAGCTGCCGAACAGGGTTGAAAGACGGTTTGAGTCGGCCTCGCTCGTCTGGGACGGTTCGCCGATTATTCCGATCGGCTTCGCACGTCCCAACGCCACCTTCGGTTGGAGAGATTCTGCCTTTTGGACTAATCTCGCTGAAAGGAGAAAATTTCTTCCCTCCGACGCAACCAGGGCCGACTCGGTTCTAGAAATCTCGGGATTCCGGGGATGGGAAAACCCGGCCAAGCGTTCCAGACGAGGGACCGGGTGGGCCCCAGCCCCGGAATTCCCTAGATTTCTCGCGCTGAGGCCCCGCGGAGGAGGAAGAAATTTTCTCCTACCGGAAGATTTTGCCTTATGAGATCGATTCGACGGGTTTTAATCGTTCAGCCGTACGGGATGGGGGATGCGCTTTTTATGACCCCCCTTTTAAGGGCTCTTCGAACGCTTCCTACGATCGAGACCGTCGATTTGCTTCTCGGTTCTCGAACCGAACCCATTTTTCGAAACAATCCTCATATCGATCAAATCTTTTCGGTGGATAAAGGGAAATGGCATGCCGCGGGTCCAAGAGAGCTCTTCAAAGAAGTCTTTTCCCTCTGGAGAAATCTTCGGGGCCGCCGCTATGATCTTTTGATCGATTTTTCACTCCAACGCGAATACGGATTCTATGCGGGATTTTTTCTCGGAATTCCCAGACGGATTGGGTTTAATTTTAGAAAGCGAGGCATCTTTCTCACTGAGAGCTTTCCTTTACCGAAAGGTTTTGAGGGGGCTCACGTGGTCGATTTTTATTGTGAACTCGGAAAATTCGTGGGGCTTGAGATTGAGGATCGTTTCCTCGAGTTCTATCTTTCGAGGGAGGATGAGGAGGAGGCTGAAAAGATTTTACGAAGGCCCCTCACCCTTCCCTCTCCCCAGAGGGGAGAGGGCGGGGGTGAGGGGAGGAACATAAGCCGCTTTGTGGCAGTCGCCCCGGGGGGAGGAGAGTCGTGGGGAAAAGACGCCTCGCTGAAGCGCTGGCCGGTCGTTCACTTTGTGGAAATGCTCTCCCTCCTTAAAGAGCGGATTGATTTTGAAGGGGTTTTAGTCCTGGGAAGCCGAGAGGAGCGGGAGTTGGGTGAAGAAATCGAAAGAGCAAGCTCTTTTCCTGTAAGGAACCTTTGTGGGGAGCTTTCAGTGGGGGGTTCAGCGGCTTTGCTTAAAAGGGCACTCGTTTTTCTTGCCAATGACAGCGGCTTGGTTCATCTCGCCCCCGCCCTCGGCATTCCTTTAATCGCTCTCTACGGTCCTGTGAATCCCCGAGTGTACGGCCCTTATCCTTTGGCTCCTCATACGGTAGCCGTCGTGAGAGAGAAGCTTCCTTGTCGTCCGTGTTACTCCCGATTTCGCTACAATTCCGCCTGTCCGGACCGAGAGTGCTTGAGCGCTCTTTTTCCTGAAGAGGTCGTAGAATTTTTAGACAGGAAGAATTTTTGGTCGGCAGTCGGTTATCCATCCGTTGAGTAGCCAGATGAGACCGAGATTGCCCCACCACCACGATGTGGTGGTGGGGTTGCTTCGACCTGGTCTGGATCTTTGCCTCGCAATGACAGTCGTCCTCTTCTTTTCTGCCGCCCCCCTTCTTGCCGCAGCCCCCCAAAAGCTCTCTGTCGGCGAACGCCTCGTCTATTCCGTGCGGTGGCTTGGGATCGAAGTGGGGAGGGGAGAGGCCGAGGTGAAAGAGATCGTTCCGATCCGCGGCCGCGAGGCGTATCACGTGGTGGTGAATGTTCGGTCCGCTCCCATTCTCGACTGGATTTATAAAGTTCGCGATGTCCACCATAGTTACATCGATGTGGAGAGACTTCACTCGCTTCGTTACGAGAAAATCCTGAAGGAAGGTCGTTATCGAGCAGACGAAGTGATGGAATATGATCAGGAACATCACACGGCCACTTATTTTTCCCGTCGGAACGGCTCGAGAAAAGAGATGCAGATTCCTCCTGATATCCAAGATCAGCTTTCCTGTGGCTTCTGGTTCCGTCTCCAGGATCTTCGTCCCGACTCCAAAATTTACATCCCGGTCAATGCCGATGAGAAAAACTGGGATATGGAGGTGAAAATCTTGCGTCCAACCAAGGTGAAACTTCCCGGTTTCCAAGAATGGGAGGCCGTGGAGGTCGAGCCTGAAATTCAATATCAGGGGATCTTTGTCAAACGGGGCAGAATCCGTGGCTGGATCGCGCTTGATGAACGAAGGATTCCCCTCAAAATGAAGGTCAAAATTCCGGTTCTTGGCTCAATCACCGCCCGATTGATTGAATACCGTCCCGGCTCAAAGAAAGGCAGGGAGAGGATTTGAGGGAGAAGAACATAACAGGACGAGGCGGAACCGGTTTTTTTGTTTCCATCCTCCTATTCTCTTTTCTGATGCTGGGTTATCGAGTATGGCTTCCCCTCCCCGCAAGTTTTCTTTTAGTGAAAGATGATCTCGAGAAGGCGGATTGTATAGTTCCCCTTGGAGGGGAAGACTATTTTCGAATGCGCAAAGCGGTTGAACTGTTTCACCAAGGCTATTCAAGAAATATTGTGGTCTCGGTGATTTCTGAAAAGGTGTACTTTGTCCGGTATAATCTGGACCGCAAAATCTCTGGCCTGGATCGCCTCTCTGGAGAGGAAAT
Source organism: uncultured bacterium (assembly GCA_964565495.1). Lineage (GTDB taxonomy): Bacteria > Omnitrophota > Omnitrophia > Omnitrophales > JACQLI01 > CAZMFE01. The sequence continues at coordinate 3,856 of CAZMFE010000015.1, read as the reverse complement.
GATATTGAAATATTTCGAATACTTCGGGAAGAATTCCGAGCATATCCATTTCACTAACTTTAAAGTCCGCAGCACCTTTGAAGAGGCATTTGCGACCAAGCAATTGGTGCTTCAAAGGGGATTCCAGTCTTTAATCTTGGTGACCAACACCTATCACATGAGACGCGCGCTCATCCTTTTTAAATTGGTTTTTAGAGGAACAGGGATAAAAATATATCCGGTAACGGCCCCCACCGAGATCTATGATCCAGAGCATTGGTGGCGAAATCCCATAGATGTGAAGAAGATGATCGGGGAATACGTCTCTCTTTTTTTCAACCTCTTAAAACCTCCTAAAGAAGCACTTTTCCCTAAAGATAGACAGGCCTCCTTGACACCTCTTGAACCCTGAAAGCAAAAAACCAGTCACACCCTCTTTAATGGCAATAAGTTAAGGAAAAAAGGGGGGCTTTAATTGACACTCCTTGGGGAACGATGTTAGAATACAAAAGTTTTTTTAAGGCAAGGACTTAGGAAGTTTTTTTCTTACGAAGATGACTCAAGAACCCCTAACCCTAAAAGAGCGCTTGTTGGAGATTGTCGAGCTTTTCTCCAAAGCCCGGGTGTTGGTGATCGGCGACTTTATCCTGGATGAGTACGTCTGGGGAAGTGTCTCCCGGATCTCCCCCGAGGCGCCCGTCCCGGTAGTGAACGTGAAGCGGGAATCTTTCCTTCCCGGCGGCAGCCTCAATGTGGCTAATAACATCCGCACTCTCGGGGGGACTGTCTTTCCGTGCGGGGTCCTTGGCCGGGACCTGGAGGGACGCCTGTTGGTGCGCGGGATGCGGAAACTGGGGATCGATACGGGGGGCGTCGTTCAAGATCGGGCTCGGCCCACCACGATCAAGACGCGCGTGATTGCCCACTCTCAGCAGGTCGTTCGGTTTGATCGGGAAAAGACGGAGCCGATCTCTTCCCGGGATGCCCAAAGGATTCTTCAGTTTGTCCGGAAAAAAATCAAGGGGGTGGACGCGGTGGTCCTTGAAGATTACGGAAAAGGGGTCATTGAGCCTTTGCTCCTCAAACCCCTCCTCGAGTTAGCGTGGAGGTTTGAAAAACCGGTTCTTGTGGATCCGAAGGAAAAACATTTTTCGCTTTACAAAGGAGTCACGGCCCTCACACCGAATCGGTTGGAGGCCACTGAGGCCTTTGTCAATTTCAGGAACGGCCGTCCACCCAGTCGCGGCGAAGATTTAGAAGAAATCGGCCGGGGCCTTTTGAAAAAGCTTCATTCCAAGGCGGTCCTCATTACCCTGGGAGAGGAAGGGATGGCCCTTTTTGAGAAGAACCGACCCACGGTAAGGATTCCGACAACGGCCCGAGAGGTTTTTGATGTTTCGGGGGCTGGCGATACCGTCATTGCGGTGTTTGCCTTGGGGATTGCAGCGGGTGCCAGTTTGTGGGAGGCAGCGGTTTTGTCAAATTTGGCTGCAGGGATTGTGGTCGGTAAACTCGGAACGGCCACGGTGGAACCTTCGGAACTCAGAGAGGCGATTGAGTCGCAGGAGAGTTTCATTCATGCCTAAGTATATCTTTATCACCGGCGGGGTCGTCTCCTCCTTGGGCAAGGGAATCGCCTCAGCTTCGATCGGAAAGTTGATGGAGGCCAAAGGCTTGAAGGTGACTTTGCAGAAATTGGATCCCTACCTCAATGTCGATCCGGGAACAATGAATCCTTACCAGCACGGCGAGGTGTATGTGACCGAAGACGGAGCCGAGACCGATCTCGATCTCGGGCACTATGAGCGTTTTACCTCCGCTCCCTTAAGCCGGCTCAATAATGTCACGACCGGTCAAATCTATCACGCCGTCATCACCAAGGAAAGACGCGGGGAGTACCTGGGGGGAACGGTTCAGGTCGTACCGCATATCACCAACGAAATCAAAGAACGGATCCGCGAAGTTTCTCGGGGGAAACGTTATGACCTTGTGATCTCTGAAGTCGGAGGGACGGTGGGGGACATCGAGTCGCTCCCTTTCCTGGAAGCGGTGCGCCAGTTCCGTCAGGAGGTAGGCCGGGAGAGTTCCCTCTTTATTCATCTCACCCTGATTCCTTTCATCCGCGCTGCCGGAGAGCTCAAGACCAAACCGACGCAGCACAGCGTGGGGCGGCTGCGGGAAATTGGTATCCAGCCAGACATCCTTCTCTGCCGCACCGAGAAAAGGCTTTCCAAGGATCTCAAAGCCAAGATTGCTCTTTTCTGTAACGTGGAACCGGAAGGGGTCATCGAGGCTCGCGACGTGAGCTCTATTTACGAAGTCCCCGTGATGTTCAAAGAACAGGGGCTCGACCGGGTCATCTGCAAGTTGCTCCACTTGGACTATCGAGCCGGGGATCTTGAAGATTGGCGCCGAGCCGTGGTCGAGAAGGTTCTCCATCCCAAACACACGGTGAAAATTGCTGTGGTGGGGAAATACATCCAACTGCAAGATGCTTACAAATCGATCTATGAGGCCTTGGTGCATGGGGGGATTCGGGCGGACGCCGGGGTCGTCATTAAAAAGGTGAGTGCGGAGCGCTTAGACAGAGGCAATCCCGAAAGATACTTGAAGGATGTGAATGGCATCCTCGTTCCTGGAGGATTTGGTTACCGGGGGATCGAAGGGAAGATCAAGGCCATTCAGTATGCTCGCGAGAGGAAGATCCCCTACCTCGGGCTTTGCCTCGGGATGCAGTGTGCCGTCATCGAATTTGCCCGCAATGTCGCAGGCCTGAAAGGTGCCGATTCCACCGAATTCAATAAGAAGACGCCGCACCCTGTGATCAGCCTTCTCGAGGAACAGGAAGGGGTGAAGGAGATGGGAGGAACCATGCGTCTGGGGGCTTTGCCCTGTCAGGTGAAAAAAGACTCCCTCGCCTATGAGGCCTACAAAAGTGAAGAAGCTATGGAAAGACACCGACACCGTTATGAATTCAATAATAAATACCGGGAAAGTTTCGCCAAATTGGGTTTCAGGATTTCCGGGGTTTCCTCCGGAGCCAAATTGGTCGAGATGATCGAGCTCCGAGATCACCCTTGGTTTGTGGCGAGCCAATTTCATCCTGAATTTAAATCGAAACCCGACCGGCCTCATCCCCTTTTCCGAGAATTTGTCCGACACGCCCTCCTTCGTGCCCAAAATGCCCCTCCCGAGAATCCTCAAGGAAGGAATCCCAGTCCCGCCAATGAAAATGAGCGCGAAGCGCTCGAAGAGAAAGAACGTGCGGCAAGTGAGGTTGCGTAGATTTTAATGTTCCGTCCCGTCAAGCTGGGAACAATCCTTTTCGGCGACCCCACGAGCTTTGTCCTGATCGGGGGACCTTGCGTGATCGAGAGCGAATCGATGACGCTTCGCCATGCTGAGAAAATTTCTCGAATCGCCGAGAGCTTGAAAGTTCCCTATGTCTTCAAAGCGAGTTACGACAAAGCCAATCGCTCTTCGCTCGCGTCCTTCAGAGGGCCGGGACTTGTGAAGGGGCTTCGGATTCTGGCCAAGGTGAAGAAAGAATTGGGCCTCCCGGTTCTCAGTGACGTTCACTGTAAAGAAGAGGTCCAGCGAGCCCGAGAGGTGTTGGATATCCTCCAGATTCCCGCCTTTCTGTCGCGCCAGACCGACCTCGTGATGGCCGCCGGACGAAGCGGGCGTGTGGTGAATGTGAAAAAAGGGCAGTTTCTCTCACCCTGGGAAGTCCGGAATATCATCGATAAACTCGAGGCTTCGGGAAACCGAAAAATATTGATTACAGAGAGAGGTTTCTCGTTTGGGTATCAAAATTTGGTCAATGACTTCCGGGCCATCCCCATTATGCGTGGTTTCGGGTATCCGGTGGTGTTTG
>CAZMFE010000014.1:14302-17089 GCA_964565495.1 uncultured bacterium | reverse complement strand
CGTGATGAGGTCAAATACGCGGTCCGCCAAATCCGAGGCGAGTCCGTTCATCTTGTCGAGATAGACTCGGCCCGGCTCCAGATTCACGGGTTCTACCTGAGGAAGACCCGCTGCTTCTTCAGGGGAAACCGAGACCGTCTCGGCCGTGGGCGTCGCTCCTGGAAACCGTGGAAAAGTGAGATTCTCCAATACTCCCTCGCCTTCCAGAACGGATTCGGCAAGAACCCGACCCACCGCCTCTTTGGAAAGGTCCTTCTCCTGGAGTGGACTTATAGGAGTTGAAGGGGGTTCGGCTAAGTTTGTCTCTAAAATCCTTTCCTGGCCGGGTTGACTCACAAGAGGGGTCTCGAGGAATGAAAAAGGAGCCCAGACCGATTTCATCTCCCGATCCTCGAGCGGCTCAACGCCCGGCGGAGAGGGAAGGTCCCTCTTTTTCATCGTGGGCGGGGCGATTCGGCGCTGAGTCTCAAGCGCTAAGCTTTCCTGACGTCTTTTTTCATACGCCTCATACGCCTTTTCATACGCCTCTTTTGCTTTCGAGACCTCCTCTTCATGGAAGATCCGATTCATCTCTTCGTTGAAGAAAACCTGATCCTCCCTTTCTTGAAATCGCGAGGGAAATTTTTCCCTGAGGGCCTTTTCTTCCTTTGCCTTCTCCTCGTTGAAAAGGTCCATGAAGGTTTTGAGAGGGACGGGTGTATCTTTTTTCGCCAGAAGTCTCCCCTTCACATTGACTTTGGCATCCCGTACCGCTTGACGGAATTTGGTCGTCTCGCGAAGGCGTTTCACTCGCTCGTAAAGGGCGGGGGCTTCGGCGATTTCTCCAGGGACCCCGCTCTGGCGAATAAGTTGGATGAGAAAACCTGCGTCGTCCCAATCTTGATCTGAAATCTCCTGTCTCCGCTCGCCGACTTCCAAAATTTTCCTCAGCTGAGGAAGCAGATTTCTCGCTCCTTCGATCTCTGCTTTCTTATTTTTGAAAATCTTGGTAAGGGTCTTCAAATCCTCATCAAAAAGAATGGGCATCTCCCCATACCAATCCTTCTTCTCGGAATCCCAGAATCCGGGAAGCTTGGCCTCCACCCATTGCCGAAGGCGGCGGTCAAAGTGCGGAAGAAAAAGAGCCTCTTCGTAATTGGAAGGAGTCACCTCGAGGATGGAAGTCTCCGCCTTTCTCAATTTCTCCTCGAATTCCTTCACAGCCTCTTGAATCTGTTTCTCACTCGGACGCGGGACGGCTTCTGCCTTAATTTCCTTTTCGAGCGGGACCTCTTCCTTGGCCTCAAGATCCAACTCGGCAAGCGCTTTGGGATGGACTTCCTCTTTTTGGACTGGCGCTCCGGCGGGGGCGGGGATCAGCGCTTGAGGAGCGGAAACGTCGAAGATAGACTCTCCTTCTCCTAAATTTTTAATGTCAATTTTCAGATCTTTGAGCGTCTGGGCTACTTTGGAATACAAAGCTCCCGCGAGGCCGTCTTGAACAGACGTTCCTTCGGCAGCTTCCCATTGAAGATTGCCCAATTCGCCAAATTCATCGATCAAATCATCCAGGCTTTCCAGGACGAGCTTGAGAACAGCCGCTCTTTTCTCATCAGAAAGCCCGGTCCATTTCTCCTTCAACGAATTTTGAAAATTGCCGCTGATCTTCTCAAGAAGGATGTCGGTCTCCCCGTCAACCAGACGGTCGAGTTCTCTCCGAATCTTTGCAACTTCCCCCATGATAGCCTGGGCCGCTCGGGACTGGCTCTTTCCCTCTTTGGCCAACTCGCGCCACTGATCCAGGAGAGGTTTGAGTTCGCTGATCTCCCCCGCTCGCTGTTTCTGGTTGAGAATCTCTATTCTCTTTTTAATCGTATCGAGGAGATTTTCTCCAAGTCCGTTGATTAATTCTCGAATGTCCTCAGGGAGATCCTTCTCCAGCGGGACAAATTCAGGCTCAGCCTCTTTCACCTTTTCCTTCAATTCTTTGACGGAGGCCTGCTGTTTGAGTTCGCGTTGGGCCCTTTCGACTTCGCGTCGCTCCTCCTCTTTCCTTAATCGATCCAAATGACTCGTGGCGGCTTGACGGACCTCCCGGACCGACCTCAACTCCTCTTTCCCTTCAAACTCCTTCCTGGCCAACGCGTTGGCCCGATTGAGGAGTTCTTGGGCAGCGGCGGCGGTCGTCGCCTGAGCCGCCTTGAGAAAAAGATGAAGAATCTCATGCAGTCTCTCGTCTGCCTCCTTACGGGCTTTCTCCTTAAGCCAATCTTCGACCTCCTGCTGAGTACTCACCTCTGCCGCCTCTTGAGATTCTGTTTCCAGGCGAGCCATTTCAGCCTGGGCGAGGACTACTTCTATCTCAATTTCAACGAGAAGTACTTCGACGTCAGAGGGTTGGATCTCAGGAAATCGCTCTTTAAACGCCTCAACCCGTTGAATCGCCCTCTCCCGGATCTCGCCGACCGAGCGAGCAAGCTCGTCCGCCGAAAGAATCTCATTTTTCCTTTCGGCCATTGAAGACTTAAAACTTTCTATTTCGGTTTGGAAAACAGAACGAATACGGATCAGTTCTTGACCGGGAGTCGGGAACTGGGCGGCCTCCCTCGCTTTCCGGCCTTCCTCCTCGAGGTAGGCCTGGTCAACCTGATGGGCCTTCTGCGAGGCGAGTTCCTGCCGGCGGCCTTCCCAGATAGCAGCCTCTCGCTCCCTCCTTAACACCTCCCACTTAGCTTGTTCCCGTTCATAGTCTCGACGCTCCTTCTGGAGGCGGAGGTGTTCTTCCCTGTCTTTTTCTGTCTGGGCACG